>JAKJFB010000114.1 GCA_022705125.1 Pseudomonadota bacterium | reverse complement strand
GACGATCTCCACGCCGCGCACGTAGCGGTCGCCGTCCAGCACGATCGAACTGAATGCCTGCTTCAGCGTCGCGTCGCGCGGCTGCAGCGCCAGCGACCAACCGGCATCGCCGCGCAGGGTTTCCTTGAGGGTGAAACGGGCGGCCAGCGCATCCAGGTCGCCGGCGACCAATGCCATCAGCAGCGCGTTCACCGCCGCCATGCCTGGCGAGGAACTCGCATCGATCAGCACCCGCGAGCTGCCATCCGGCATCGTCGCCAGCAGCTTGCTGCGAGTGAGGCGTGTCGATGAAGCGAACGGCGCACGCGTGTTCCAGGCGATGCCGCGCTCGCGCAGCAGCAGGAAATCGCCGCTGGATTTCAGCGGGTTGCGGAAGCCGTGCAACTGCTTCTCCTGCACGAACTCGCCGCGCAGCAGCACCGGCTTCGCCAAGCGCGCGCGCACGCCTGCAGCTTCGCCCGCATCCACCGGGAACGCCGTGATCGCCAGCAATGCGAACAGCCAGGCGAGCTTGCGCAACGGCGTCATGCCGGCAGCCCCAGGCGATGCCGGAACACCTCGGGCGTGGCGTAGCACATCTCGCCCGAGGCGATTTCCACCGCGACCTGGATGGTATGCGCCCGGGTGATCACCTCGCCGCTGTCGGCATCGCTGATCGTGTAGTCGATGCGCATGCGCAGCTCCCATTCGGTCAATTCCGCACGCACGCGCAGGCGTTGGCCGAAGCGCGCCGAGCGCACGTACTTCGTGCGCAGGTCGACGATCGGCCACAGGTAGCCGGACGCGTGCATCTGCGGATAGTCGTAGTCGAAACCCTGCAGCAGCGCGCAACGCGCCAGCTCCAGGTACTTGATGTAGTTCCCGTGCCAGACCACGTTCATCGGGTCCAGGTCGTGGAAGGCCGGACTCAGTTCGATCTCGGCATGCCGCATGGCATCGTTACCCGACATACAGCTGCCATGCACGATCACGCATCGCGGCCAGCAGTCGATGCAGCTCGCGGTCGAGCGCGCGGTCTTCCTCGATCAGCGGGATGCGCGCCTCGAGGTCGAGGAACATCGCTTCGGCGTCATCGGACAAGCGCGCGCTGCCCTCGTGCGCACGACGCAGGGCGATGCCCTGGCGCGCGCTGACCAGCAATGCCGCGACCACCTGCTCGGTGAGCTCGATCACGCGCAGGCAATCGCGCGCGGCTTCGACCGCCATCGTCAATGCGTCCTCGTCGGCCCAGGCCAGCGCGCGCTCTGGAGCACCATCGCGCGCCGCCTTGCCCGCGAGCAGGGGCAACGGCAGGCGCCGCGCCGGAATCCAGGCCCCGCACGCCACGATTCCCGTCATCGCGTCATTCCTCGTCCGGGGCATGTACCCCGTCATGAAAGGGATAGGGTTTGCCGAGGATGCCGAACGCCCCGAACTCGGGCGGCATCTCGCGCTGGAAACATTCGCGGATGGCTTCGACGGTCCAGCCGCCGGCGTGCGTGAGCGTCTTGCCGTAGTGCGGCTGCACCATGTGCGCCAGCCGCTCGCCGCCCACGCCGAAGACCTGGCCGCTGACGTTCGCGGCCTCCTCCGATGCGAGGTAGACCACCAGCGGCGCGTTGCGCTCGGGCAACCACAGTTGCTCGGGCGCCTGCCCGTCGGGCGCGCTCATCAGCCCGTGCGTCATCTGTGTGGCCGCGACCGGGCAGATCGCGTTGACGCGGATGCCGAAGCGCGCGAGCTCGATCGCCCAGGTGTAGGTCATCGAGGCGATCGCCCCCTTGGCGGCGGCGTAGTTGGTCTGGCCGAAGTTGCCGAAATGCGAGCCCGAGGAGGTGTTGATGATCACGCCGCCACGGCCCTGCGCCTGCATCCGCCGCGCCGCGGCCTGCGCGCACCAGAAGCTGCCCTTCACGTGCACCAGCCACACCGCGTCGAATTCCTCGTCGCTCATCTTCAGGAAGGAACGGTCGCGCAGGTTGCCGGCGTTGTTGACCAGCAGCTCGATGCCGCCGAAGGCGTCCACGCAGGCGGCGATCAGCGCTTCGGCGCCCGCGCGCGTGGCGATGCTGTCGCCGTTGGCAACGGCGCTGCCGCCTGCCGCGCCTATCTCGGCAACGACCGCCGCGGCGCGCGCCGCATCGACATCGTTGACCACGACCGCCGCGCCGTGCGCCGTCAGCAGCCGCGCGTGCGCGCGCCCGATGCCGCCGCCGGCGCCGGTGACCACGGCGCGCTTGCCCTCGAGCAGCCTCATGCGCCGAACACTCCCGCGGCAATGCGCCGCTCCAGGTACGCCGGATCCCAGTACATCAGCTGCTGGTGCTTGGCCCGGCGGTAAAAGAGCTGCGGATCGGCATCGAGGCTGAAGCCGAGCCCGCCGTGGATCTGCACGCCCTTGTGCGTCGCGCGGCGGTAGACCGCGCCGGCCTGCAGCTTCGCCATCAGCGCCAGCTGCTCGAAGGGGCGCCCCGTGTCGGCCGCCCACGCGGCCTGGTACACGAGCCAGCGCACACCCTCGATCTCGGTGGCGGCATCCGCGAGGTAATGCGCGATCGCCTGGAAGGCGCCGATCGGCTGCCCGAACTGCACGCGCTCCTTGGCGTAGGCAGCGGCCATCTCCAGCATGCGCGCGGCGCCGCCGATCGACTCCGCCGCCAGCGCGACCAGCGTCTCGTGCATGGCGCGCTGCCAGGCTTCGGCGAGCGGCGCGCGATCGAACAGATTCTGCGCATCCACCGCGACCTCGGCGAATTCCACGCGCATCAGCTTCTGCCCGGCGTGATTGGGCAGATCGACCAGGCGGATCCCGGCGCTGTCGCTCGGGACGAGCAGCGCGACGAGCTCGCCGTCGAGCCGGGCGATGACGAGGAGGGCGTCGGCACTGTTGGCGAAGGGCACCAGGGTCTTCGCGCCCGCGAGCACGATACGTCCGTGCGCATGCCGCGCGGCGAGCGCAACGCGCTCGATATCCGCGGAGTTGCCCGGTTCCCGCCACGCGGGCGCCACGATGCGCTCGCCGGCGGCGATCGCCGGCAGCCACTCGGCCTGCTGGGCATCGCTGCCCGCCAGCGCGATCAGGCGCGCCGCCAGCACGCAGCTCGGGATGTGCGGCACCGGCGCCAGGCAACGGCCCAGCTCCTCGTGCACGATCGCGCAGTCGATCAGGCCGAGACCCACGCCGCCATGCGACTCGGGCACCAGCACGCCGGTCACGCCGGTCTCGCCGAGCGCACGCCACACGCGCCTGCTGTAGCCGCGCTCGTCGCACTCCAGGACACGTAACTGCTGGCTGTCGAGCAGGTCGGCGCAGAGACTGCGCACGGTATCGCGCAGCAGCGTCTGCTCGTCGGAGAAATCCAGGTCCATTCCTTCCTCTCCCTTGTTCACTTCTGCTTCGTGCTCGCCGGCGCCTTGCCCGGCGCCTTCGCCCTTGCCTTCGCTGGCGCTTTCGCCCGAGCCTTCAGTACCGTTTCTCCCCGGGCCGATCCGCCCAACCCCCGGATCGCCGTCTCGACCACCCGGCGAATGTAGCCGCGGTCGGTCGGCAGCCCCATGACCATGATCCGCTGCAGCGTGGGTGCGGAAATCATGTCTATCGCGAACTCGATGTCGAGGTCTTCGGCCAGTTCCCCGCGCTCGATCGCGCGCCGCAGGATTTCTGCCATCGGCTGGCGCCGCTGGTCCACCAGCGGATCCATCGCCACGCCCAGCGCCGGATTGTGCGCACGCTCGGCCACGAGAGCAGCGAGTACGCCTCCCAGCGTGGTCTCCTGCATGAAGCGCGCAAACTGCGCCTGCACGTCGACCAGCTGCGAGACCGTGTCACCGCGTCCGCGCACCGCCAGCAGCGGCGTGCTCGCGAAGGCCGCGATCACCAGGTTCTCCTTCGCCGGCCAGCGCCGGTAAATGGTCGCCTTGCTGGCACCGGCGCGCTCGGCGATCGCATCGACGGTCACGGCGCGAAAGCCCAGCTCCGACAGCAAATCCATCGTCGCGTCGAGAATGGCCTTCTCCGATGCCTGGCTGCGCGGCCGCCCGCGCCCCCGGACGGACTGATTCTCCGAATCCATGGCTTCTCCTGCCTAGCGGAGCGGCAGACCCAGGCCACGCCGCGCGATGATGTTTTTCTGCACCTCGGAGGAGCCGCCGCCGATGGTGTCCACGACCGTGGCCCGGTACGAATGCTCCCATTTGCCGGCGGCGGGCGCATCGGGCGCGTCGTGGCGCAGCAGGCCCTCGGGGCCGAGCGCATCGAGAGCGAAATCCGCCATGCGCCGCCCGAGCTCGGTGCTGTAGAGCTTGTACATCGCCGCTTCCACCGTGGGCACGGCGCCCTTCATCGCGGCGGCGATCACGCGCCGCTGCAACATCGTCGCGGTCTCCAGCTCGGCGGCGAGCCGCGCGACGCTGCGGCGCAGCAGCGGGTCGTCGGCGAGCGCAGCGCCGTCGCGGCGCGTGATGCGCAGCAGCTCGATGAGCGCATCGAACTTCACGCGGATCGGGCCCACGGTGAACATCGTGAAGCGTTCGTAGTCGAGCGCTTCGCAGACATAGGTCCAACCCTCGTTGGCGTTGCCGACCAGGTAGTCACCCGGCACGCGCACGTCGTCGAAGAACACCTGGTTGGTGCGGTGGTCGCCCATGGTCCGGATCTCCGTGACCGTGAGGCCCGGGTGATCCATCGGCAGCAGGAACACGCTGATGCCCTTGTGCTTGGGAGCGTCCGGATCCGTGCGCGCCGCGACCCAGTACCAGTCGGCGAAGTGCGCCGAGGTGGTCCACATCTTCTGGCCGTTCAGCACCCAGTCATCGCCGTCGCGCACGGCGCGCAATTGCAGCGATGCGAGATCGGAACCCGCCGCGGGTTCGGAATAACCGAGTGCAAACTCGATCTCGGCGCGCAGGATCTTCGGCAGGAACTCACGCTTGAGCTTCTCGGAGCCGTGCGCGATCAGCGTCTTGCCGATGCAGCCCACGCCCTTGCCGATCAGCGGCGCGCCCACGCTCGCGAGCTCCTCGTTCAGCAGGTAGTCGTGGACGCCGGACTTCTCCTGCCCGCCGTATTCGCGCCCCCAGCTCATGCCGAGGTAGCCGGCTTCGGCCAGGCGGCGGTTGAAGGCGCGCCGCGCGGGGCTGTCGGCGAGCATCGAGTCCGCTTCGCGATCCGGCGCCATCACCTCGGCCGCATCCGGCAGGGCCTTTTGCGCGGCGATGAAACGCCGCACATCCGCGACGAAATCCAGCTCCTCGGGCGAAAACTCGAAATCCACGCGATTCTCCCGTTCAGGCGTCGTGCTGCATCAACTCGATGGTATTGCCATCGCCGTCCTGGATCTGCGCGGCGCGCACTCCCGGGCGCAGTTGCTTCGGTGCCATCGGCACCCCGAAGCCAGCCGCGGCCACCGCAGCGACGGTTTCCTCGAGGTTCGCAATCGCGAGCGTGAGGTAGCGGATGCCGGTGCGGCTCGCGAATCCGTCGCCGTGCTCCTGCTCGACAGGCAGCGTCTCGGGCAGGAAGATGCGCAACGTGCTCTCGCCCACCGCGTAGCGGCGCACCAGCCCGATGCCCGGCATCGCGATCTCGCCCGCCGCCGGCAATCCCAGCACCTCGCCATAGAAGCGCGCCGCGCGCTCGAGGTCCCGCGTGACGATACCCGCGTCGAGCACGGCCTTCTGCAACTGCATTGCCATCGTTTCAGCTCCTTCTCCGCTCATTGCTGTATCAGCGCTAGCCCTGGCCGCCCATGGCCGCCAGGTTGCGCTGGATGGTCTCGGGATCGAGACCGCGATGGCCCCAGATATCGCCCTCGACGAATTCAGACGGCGTCCAGTGCTCATCGACGCGCACGCCCTCACAACCGATCTCCACCTCGAAGCCGAAGGGGCTCGCCATGTAGAAAGACAGCATGCGGTCGTTGGCGTGGCGCCCGAGCGTGGAGGTGATCGGGATGCCGGCCTCTTCCACGCGCTGCAGGCAGCGGCCGACCATGTCGATGTCGCGCGCCTCGAGCATCAGGTGATGCACGCCGGCAAGATCGCCCACCTTCAACAGTCCGATCGAGTGATGGCGCGCGTTGCAGTGGAAGAAGTTCGCCGAATCGCCCGGGCCGAAGCGGATGAAATCGGTCAGGCGAAGGCCCAGCACGCGCGTGTAGAAATCGCGCGCGGCCACGAGCGGCGCGGCCAGCAGGTTGATGTGCCCCACGCCCAGGGCGCCGGCGACGAACTCCATGCCCGCGGGAGAGACGAACTTGCGGTCCTTGACCGGGCCATAGAACAGCTCGATGGCATTGCCCATCGGGTCGCGCGTGTGTCCCATGCCGGTCACCGCGCGCGCACGCGCCTCGGCCTCGGTGCCGGCGCGCGCGTCGCAGCCGGCCGCGCGCAGCTCCGCGAGCGCCTGCTCCAGCTCGAGCGCTCCCGCCACTTCCAGCCCCAGGTACATCAGCCCCGCCCGCCCCGCGCGCGGGTGCACCCCGATGCGCCACTGCCACTCGTCCAGCTTGAGATACACGCTGCCATCGGCCGCGATGCCACTGCCGGCGCTGGCCGGGCCGCTGCCGGGCACCGCGGGCATGCCCCAGTCCTCGCCGGGACAGGCGCGCGCCGGCATCAGGCCGAGCACGGACGTTGCGTAATCGAGACAGGCCCGCGGATCGGGGACGCCGATGCCGATGTAACCGAGCGCACAGATCTTCATGCTTCCCTCGTCGTCGTTGTTTGTACCGGCACGTGCAGGAAGCCCGACAGGTGCTCGCCGTAGGCACGCTCGCACTCGTCGACGAGCACCGCGTAGTCCCCCGCCGCCTTCAGGAACTCCTCGATCACGATCACCCCGGCCATCGTCGCCAGGTGCATGCCGAGGCACTTGTGGCCGCCGGCACCGTAGGTGAGATCGCGCTCGTAGCGGCGGAAGATATCGAATTCGTCGGCGCGCTCGAACTCGGCCTCGTCGCGGTTGGCCGAGGCGTAGATGTAGAGCAGGTCCTGCCCGGCCTTGATGTCGGCGCCGCCCAGCGTGAAGTCGCGCACCGCGCGACGGCACAGCATGTTGGTGGGCTGGTCGAAGCGCGCCGTCTCCAGGAAGAGCTGCTGGACCAGCCCGTGGTCCGCGAGCACCGCGGCCTTCTGCGCCGGGTGCCGCTCCAGGTAGTAGAGCGCGCCGGCACAGACCATCGGCGTGGTCTCGGAACCGACAATGAGAAAGTTCATCAGCAGGTTGACCATGTCCTGGTCGTCGAGGCGCCTGCCGTCGATCTCGGTAGTCATATAGGCCGCCGTGTGGCCGCTCGCGCGATCGGGGTGGCGGCGCAGCATCTGCACGTACTCGGCGAGATAGCCGCCGAGTTCGGCAGCCGCGCGCCGGTTGCGCTCCGAGCTGCCGCGCTGGCCGCGATCGCGATGGATCATGTCGTCGATCAGCGCGCGCCAGGTGATGGCGTCCTCGCGCGGCAGCCCGAGGTTGTAGCCGGAATTGAGGCAGAACACGCGGTTCGCGTAGTCCGAATAGAGATCGAAGCGTCCGCGGGCCACGAGAGGCTCCAGTACCTCCCGCACCAGGGTCCGGATGCGCGACTCGTGCGCGCGCACGCCCTCCGGGGTGTATTCCCTGCGCACCACCCCGCGCCACTTGCGGTGATCCGGCGCGTCCATCGTGGTGAAGGCGTGCGGCACCGGTTCGCCGAGCAGCAACTGCGTCGGCAGCGCGCCGGCGGTCCACGTGACGTCGGCCTCGTGGTGCATGCTCGCTTCCCAGACATCGGCGAAGCGCGTCAGCGCCCAGGCGTTGTACTGCGGAATGAAATGCGGCCTGCCCTCGGCGCGCATCGCCGCGTAGAGGGGGAAAGGATCGCGCATCGCGGCGTCGGAGAACGGATCATAGTCGAGCGGCATGGCAGGCTCCCGGGTCCGTGAAATTTATGGTACTTAGCGTACCGTTATTCTCGCCAAGGGTCAACAGCCTGTCGTCAATCGCTGCGCGGGGCCGCCGGATTACGCCGCCGCCACGCATCCGGCGTCTCGCCGGTCCACTCGATGAAGGCGCGGCGGAAGGAGCGCACATCGCTGAAGCCGAGCCGCAGCGCGACGTCGCTGACCTTGATGCGCGCCGCCGGGTGCAGCAATTCCTGCGCAAGCTTCAGGCGTACGCGCTGCTTGATCGCATCGAGCGTGAGGCCCTCCTCGC
>JAKJFB010000113.1 GCA_022705125.1 Pseudomonadota bacterium | reverse complement strand
ACACCACGCGCGCGTTGACGCAGCCTTCCTGGTTCATCGCGCCGATGTCGAGCGCCAGGCGTCGCGCCACCGATTCCAGCGTCACGTCGTCGGCGAAGGCTTCGCGGCCGATGATCGTCGAGCTGTGCTTGGGATCGAGCGTGATCAGGTCGAGGCCCGGCTGCAGGTAGCGCGTGACGTGCTTGATGCTGGCAAAGCCGCCCCAGGCCACGATCTTCTCGACGCCGCGCGGGTCGTATATCTCCCTCTCCACGCTCTCGTCGCCGCCCTTCCAGTAGACCACGCTCATGTGCCGGGTGAGCGGGTGGTCCCGGTCCATCTCGACCATGGTGCGCGCGATCGCCGTGGCGGTGAGCGGGTCGTTCGAGGGCGTCTTGATGATCGCGTCGGAGCGCGTGAAGGCGTTGCGCACGACCGTGCCCACGCTGACCATCGGCACGTTGCCCGCGATCACGTGCACGCAGCGCGCCCCGAAGGCACGCACGCGCGTCGGAACGCCGGTGTGCAGCGCGGAGGCTTGTTCCACCCAGCCCTCGAGGTAGTCGATGCCGACCAGCCGCTCGGCCATCTCGCGTACCACGGCAGGTTCGAAGGACTGCGGGATCAGTTCGTAGTAGTAGCGCAGGATCGGTTCGGACAGGCCCGAGGTGCGGCACGACAACGCGAAGGCTTCCTGCATGTGCCTGTTGGTGCGCACGTCGAGCGCCTTGCCGAGGCGCGCGAGGTACCCGACGATCTCGTCCATCGTGAGCGAGTAGAGGTCGGCCATGCGCGAGGGTTCGCGCAGCGGCAGCCTGCCGAGCGCGGATTCGATGTCGGGCGTGAGGAAGCGGGCCTGGCCGTGGCGGCCGCCATGCTCCACCGTGCAGTCGTCGATGATCTCGCCGCGCAGCACGAACGGGACGCGCATGGATTCCTGCATGGGATGACTCCTCCTGGCCGGTGTCGGTGTCTTGTGGCGCCCGGTCAGTATGCGCACGGCGGGCTGCCCCGACATCCGTCAAATGTACTACGATCTGGCGCGACAGATTCAGGCAAACGGAACGGCTCACCCATGGCGCGCGCACCGGATCGGCTGCTCGACACGCTCTACGCGAGCATTCTCGACGACCCGCCGTGGCTCGCGTTCCTCGAGGCGATGGAGCACCACGTGCCCTGCCATCACTGCACCATGGTGCTGCGCAAGCCGCGCGAGGGGGATGCCGGCGTGCTGATAGCGAGTCCCGACAACAACGCCGCGATGGCCGCGCTGCAGCAGCGCCACTACCGCGATTCGCCGTTCCTGGAGCTGCCCGAGGGCAAGGTCTGCATCCTTGCCGAGCGCGAGCTGAAGGCCAGATACCCCGAGTACTACGGGTACATCAGGCACTACAGCAAGGCGACCGACCTGATCGGCGTGGATCTGCTCGAGCCGCGCACCGGCATGACCTTCCGGCTGCGCGGGGCGCGCATCGACGGCGAGCCGTCCTTCGGCGAGCGCGAACGCAGGGTGTTCGATGCCCTGGTCCCGCGCCTGCGCACCGCGATCGCGATCTACGCGCGCATCGCGTTGCAGCAATACCAGCTGAGCGTGCTCGACGAGACCGCGGGGCAGCTCGCGATCGGCTCGATGGTGCTCGACGACAGCGGCCGCGTGCTGGTGAAGAACATGGTCGCGGACCGCCTGCTGCTGGATCGCGACGGGTTCCACTTGCGCGCTGGCGTGCTGCACTGCAACGAGGCGAAGGACGACCGCAACCTGCGCGTGCTGCTCACGCGCTTCAGGAACGATGCGACGGCGATGGCGAAGGAGCAGGCGATCAAGGTGCGTCGCGGCAACGGCGAACGCTTCTGGAGCGTGCTGGCGCGCCCCTCGCGCGCCCGCCCGGGGCTGGAGGAAAAGGCCTCGGCGACGGTAGTCGTGCTGGTGCGCGATGCCAGCCACACGCCGGACGTGACCGACGCGGCGCTGATCGAGCTGTTCGGACTGACGCGCGCCGAGGCCGCGCTGGCGGTGCGGCTGGTGAAGGGCGAGAGCCTCAACGATGCCGCGGTGTCGCTCGGCATCTCGCGCTACACTGCCCGGGCCCAGCTGGCCTCGATTTTTTCTCGCACCGGGATACACCGGCAGCCCCAGCTGGTGAGCCATATCCTCGGCACGCTGAATACCGTGTGGGGCTGACGCAGGTCCGGCTTCAGCCGGACATTGACCGAATGAATTCGGACCAACGGGGTGGATCCGGGTCCGGCTCGGGCCGGACATCGAAGCAATACGGAAGGCAAGGCATGAACCACGAACAACTGATGCGCGACTATTACCGCACCTACAACAGCGAGGACCCCGCGGCGTTGCGTGCCTTCTACGCCGAGGACGTGGTGCTGCTCTCGGCGCAGGGCGAACTGCGCGGACCGGAGGCGATACTCGGCACCTACGACTACCTGACCAGCCAGTTCCGCGACCAGATGACGCCCACGCACATCGCGGTGGACGGGGATACCGCGGTGGTCGCGATCACCGACCGCTTCACGGCGAAGGTCGATGTGCCGGATTTCATGGGCGTCGCGCTGAAGCAGGGCGAGAGCCTCGAGCTTTCGCTGCGCGGCACCTACACCATTGCCGACGGCAAGTTCCGCCGCATCCTGATCGAGGCCCTGTAGGTCGGGCTTCAGCCCGACAAGGGTGCGGCGTAGCCGAACCCGCCGAGTCCCCGCAGGCTCCCGTCGGCATGAATGCCGACCTACACCGACAAGAATCCGGCGATGCCGGGCCTGCAGTCGCGCGCGTTGCTTGCCACCGCGGGTAGCGGGCGCGATCATCCCCGGCCATATTCACCGCACGGCAACGACGAGGGGCCTCGATGACGACCACCACGCAACGACATGCCGCGGGCGAACTGCCGCTCGCGGGCAGGAGCGCTCTGATCACGGGAGGCTCGGGCGGCATCGGCGCCGCCTGCGCCGCCGCGCTGCTGCGCGACGGCGCCTCGGTCACGCTGTCCGCGCGCCGTCCCGAGTTGCTCGAGGCGACGCGCCAGCGCCTGCAGCCGCTGGTGCGCGAGGGTGCGCGGCTCGCGACCATTGCCGGCGATTCGCTTTATCGTGGCGACGTGCAGGCGGCGATCGCGCTGGCCTGCGAGCACACCGGTGCGCTCGATATCTGCATCCCGACGGTCGGCGGCGGCGACATCAAGCCCTTCCTGCTGCACGACGAGACCAGCTTCCTGAAGGACATCGAGCTGAACGTGATATCCGCCTTCCTCGTCATCCGGCACGCGACGCCGATCATGGCGCGCGCCGGCGGCGGCAGCATCGTGTGCATCTCTTCCGAGGCGGCGAAACTCTCCTTTCCGTGGCTCACCGCCTACGTCACCGCGAAGTGCGCGCTCGAGGGCATGGTGCGCGCGCTGGCCGAGGAGCTGTCGCGCTACCGTATCCGGGTCAATGCCGTGCGCCCCGGGACCACGCGCACGGAGGCGACCGGCATGATCTACGCCGACGCCGAGACCTACCGCCGCTTCGCCGAGGAGAAGCCGCTCGGGCGGCTCGGCGAGCCCGAGGACATCGCCGCGGGCGTGCGTTATCTCGCCGGCCCGGAATCCGCGTGGGTCACGGGGCAGAGCTTCGCGATCGATGGCGGCAACGAGCTGCGCAAGGCCGCCGACATGGCGCCGCTGGTCGAGCAGATCTACGGCGCCGAGGTGTTCGCGAAGGTGCTGCGAGGCGAGGATCCGCTGGCGCCCGGGCAGCCGGATGCGCTGCGCCCCGGGGACGAGTACTGATACGGCTGAAGCCGGACCTACGGGCTGGCGCGCTCGGCGCCGATGCCGGTGTTGGCGCGCACGCTGAGCTCGGCGAAGGCCGCCTCCGCACCGGGCTGCGCGCGCGTGAACAGCGTGCCCAGCACCGCGCCGAGGAATCCCAGCGGAATGCTCAGGATGCCCGGGTTCTTCAGCGGGAACAGCGGCTCATGGTGGATCAGCGCGTCCGGTCCGGTGCCCATCACGCTCGGGCTGAGCGCGATCAGCACGATCGATCCCGCGAGCCCGAGCGCCAGTCCGCACACGGCGCCGCCGGTGTTGAAGCGGCGCCAGAACAGCGAGAGCACGATAACCGGCAGGTTGGCGCTGGCCGCGACCGCGAAGGCCAGGGCCACCAGGAAGGCGACGTTGATGCTCTGCAGGCGGATTGCTAGCGCGATTGCCAGCGCGCCGACCACCAGCGCGGTGATGCGCGCCACGCGCACTTCCTCGCCCTCGCGCCGCTCGCGGCCGTGATGCAGCACGTTGGTGTAGAAGTCGTGCGCAAAGCTGGTGCTGGCGCTGATCGTCAGGCCGGCCACCACGGCGAGGATGGTGGCGAATGCCACCGCGCTGATGAAGGCGAAGAACAGCTCGCCGCCGAGGGCCTCGGCGAGCAGCGGCGCGCTCATGTTCTCGACCGAAATGTTGGCGGGCGTCAGGATGGTCGCCGCGCCGAAGCCGAGGAAGGTGGTCATGACGTAGAACAGCCCGATCAGTGCCATCGCCCACACCACCGAGGTGCGCGCCGTGGGCGCATCGGGCACGGTGTAGAAGCGCACCAGGATATGCGGCAGTCCCGCGGTACCGAAGATCAGCGCGAGCCCCAGCGACAGCAGCTCGATCGCGCCCCAGGGCGGCTTGTACATCGAGCCCGGTTGCAGGAAGTCCTTCGTGACCGTGACGCCGTCGGCGCCGGTCCAGCTCACCGCGGCAATCGCCGCGAAGAAGTCCGCGAAGCTGTAATCGAAGTGCGCCAGCACCAGCACGCTCAGGAACAGCGTGCCGCTCATCAGCAGCACGGCCTTGATGATCTGCACCCAGGTGGTGGCGAGCATGCCGCCGAAGACCACGTACACGATCATCAGCGCGCCGACCGCGGCCACGGCCATCTCGTAGCTCACCCCGGGCAGCAGCAGCTTGACCAGCGAACCGGCGCCGACCATCTGCGCGATCATGTAGAAAGTGGATACGGTGAGCGTGCTGAGCGCGGCCATCGCGCGCACCGGTCGCGGGCTTAGCCGATAGGCGAGCACGTCGGCCATGGTGTACTTGCCGGAGTTGCGCAACGGCTCCGCCACGATCAGCAGCACCGTGAGATAGGCGACCAGCCAGCCCACCGAGTACATGAAGCCGTCGAAACCGTGGAAGGCGATCATGCCGGCGATGCCGAGGAAGCTCGCCGCGCTCATGTAGTCGCCGGCGATCGCCAGTCCGTTCTGCCAGCCGGTGATGCGCCGTCCGGCAGCGAAATAGGCGCTGGCGCCGCTCGAGCGGCGCGCCGACCACCAGGTCACCGCGAGGGTGATCGCGACGAAACCGAGGAACATCGCCAGCGTGCTCGACATGCTCAGCTCCCCTCGATCCGTCGCGCGGTGGCGGCGATGTCCGCGGCCATTCGGTCCCAGCGCGCCGCGGCGCGCACATAGAGCGCCGCCAGCGTCCAGGCCATCACGAACTGCGACAGGGCGAACAGGTAGGCGAGGTTCAGGTTGCCCGCCACGCGCGTGCTCATGAGCCCGGGCAGGAAGCCCACGGCGAGCGGCAGCGCGAAGTAGTAGACGACGAAGAACAGCGTGGCCGGCACGATGAAGCGCCGCTTCGCGGCGAGCAGTGCGCGAAAGGCGGGGCTGCATTCCACCGCGGCCCAGTCCACGCTGTCGCGGTCCTCCGCCGCGGTGAGCTCGTGAGCGGGTTTCGGCGTATCGCGCCCCAGCGGCGCGATGTCGGTCTCGGCGCCGACGACTGCGGTGATGTCGTTGTTCTTGTTCATGCCCGCATTATGGTCGAAGCCGCAAGCGCCTGCCACGCGGCGGCGACTGTTCCGGGGAGGGCATGGCGTGGCGTCGGGAAACTGCGTTATCGTTTTACCGGTATGTTGTCTCCAACCATGGTCAGGGCTGATGCCCGGGGAGGTTCCCATGCTCAAGTCTTCGTTGTCGCGCTACCTGGCGCCGCTGCTGCTCGCGTTGCTGGCCGGCGGCGCGTACGCGGCCGATCTGCCGCAAACCAGCCACGACGGGCTGCAACTCGTGCCCGGCAAGGTGAAGGTTCTCTACGTCAAGCCGGGGGTGGATCTTTCGCCCTACCAGCGTGTCGCCATCACGGACGCCTACGTGGCGTTTCGCAAGAACTGGGAGCGCGAGCACAAGACCGGTGCCCTGCGCGTGAGCTCCAGGGATATGGAGAAGATCAAGACCGGCCTCGCCGCGGACTTGCGCAAGATCTTCACCGAGGAGTTGCAGAAGGGCGGCTACGAGGTGGTGCAGGAGGGCGGCGACGACGTACTCGTGCTGCGCCCGGCGATCATCGATCTCGACGTGGCCGCGCCCGACACGATGGAGCCGGGCCGCAGCCGGAGCTTCGCGACCAGCGCGGGCGCCATGACGCTCTATCTGGAGCTCTACGACGGGGCCAGCGGGGAGATCCTGGCGCGCGCCGTCGATCCGAAGGATGCGCGCGACACCGGGCGCATGATGTGGCAGAACTCCGTCACCAACCGCGCCGAGGCCGACCGCATGCTGCGCAAGTGGGCGGTTCTGCTGCACGAGGCGCTGGACCGGGCGCGCGCGCAGCAAGCGCCGGCAGGCGGGTGAGGGTCTCCCGACGTGCGCAGACCGGGGGTGTCGCGTTCTGATTCTCGCTTCGGCACCAGGGGAGGATGCGCATGCTGACGATCGCGCCGGTGACGCTCGAGGGCCACGGCGTAAGGCTCGAACCGCTCGCGCCCGATCATGCGCCGGCGCTCGCCGCGGCTGCCGCCGACGGCAGGCTGTGGGAACTCTGGTTCACGAGCGTGCCGGAGCCCGGCCAGACGATCGCGTACGTGGAGCAGGCGCTGGCCGGGCAGCGCGACGGGCACATGCTGCCCTGGGCGGTACGCGATCTGGCCAACGGTGCGATCGTGGGCAGCACGCGCTATCACGATATCGTTGCCGCGATCGATCGCCTCGAGATCGGCTACACCTGGTACGCGCGCGGCCACCAGCGCTCGCACGTGAACACGGGCTGCAAGCGGCTGTTGCTCGCGCATGCCTTCGAGACGCTCGGCTGCGCGGTGGTGGGGCTGCGCACCGACAACTTCAACTTCGCCTCGCAGCGCGCCATCGCGGCGCTGGGGGCCAGGAAGGACGGCGTGATCCGCCACCACGCGCCGCGCCGCGACGGCTCGGTGCGCGACACCGTCATGTTCAGCATCCTCGCCACCGAGTGGCCCGACGTGAAAAAGCACCTGCAACTGCGCCTCGCGCGCCACTCGGACCGCGAGAGCTGAACGCAAGGCTGCGCGGCGGGTTGGCACCGGGGGCGCTTGCGCATTAAAGTGAGGTTTTCCTCTGCAACCCGTCACCAGGGATCATCCAGATGTCCTCAAGCGCTTGGAAAGCCTTCGACCTCAACGAATTGAAGAAGAAAGTCGCCGGCACCGAACCGCGTATCGTGGAGTTCCTGCGCGGCGAGAGCCTCTCCTGCGCGATCTACCGGCTGCCGGCCGGATCGAAGGACATGCAGGCGCCGCACCTGGAGGACGAGATCTACGTCGTGCTCGACGGCCGCGCGCGGCTGCGCATCGACGAGCAGGAGCGCGACGTCGGTGCCGGCATGGTGCTGTTCGTCGGCGCCACCACCGAGCATTCCTTTTTCGACATAGAGGAAGACCTGACGCTGCTCGCGATATTCGGTCCTTCCGACACGCTCGTGTAGCTCCACGACGACCACCAAGGCAGGAGAGGCACGCGTGCTCGATGGCGACGAGGTGATCGGATTCGTGGGGCTGGGCCGCATGGGCCAGGCCATCGCGGCGCGCCTGCTCGAGGCGAACCGCGAGCTGATCGTGTGGAACCGCAGCGCGCAGGCCTGCGACGCGCTGCTCGAGCGCGGCGCGGAGATGGCCGACACCCTCGGGGAACTGGTCGAGCGCGCCGACCTCGTGTTGCTGTGCCTCGGCGATGCCGCGGCGGTCGAGGACGTGGTGTTCGGCGAGGACGGCGTGGCGGCCTTCGGCAGTGACGACCAGATGCTGGTGGACCTCTCGAGCATCGACCCGGCGCAGACACGCCGCTTCGCGCGCGAGCTCGGGCAGCTCTGCGGCATGGCCTGGGTGGATGCGCCCGTGGCCGGCGACGTGCAGGCCGCCGAGGAGGGCGAGCTCCTCGTGCTCGCCGGTGGCCACGAAGACGATATCGAGCGCGTGCGCCCGCTGCTGGAGTGTATCGCGCGGCGCGTCACGCGCATGGGCGAC
>JAKJFB010000112.1:3346-8245 GCA_022705125.1 Pseudomonadota bacterium | reverse complement strand
AAGTCAACGGGGCATGCCGGCGCAAGGGCTGCGTATGGGCGCCGGCGTTCCACGATCACGCCTTGCGCGCCGACGAGGATGTCGAGATGGCCGCGCGCTACGTCGTGGCCAATCCCCTGCGGGCGGGGCTGGTGGAACGCATCGGCGATTATCCGTACTGGAACGCGGCATGGATCTGATAAGGCTGTTGTCGCGGGCATGGCCCGCTCCTACGTCGGGATCCGGCGCAAGCTGGCGTACCGATCGCGGGCATGGCCCGCTCCTACGGCCTGAATGATCAAGGGCATCCGTGCCCGGGAGGATGGGCGTAGGAGCGGGCCATGCCCGCGACCAAAAGCCATTTGACCGCGGGACCGGGCCATGCCCGCAAGCACAAGCCACGATCAGGCGAAGGCGTGCACGATGGCCAGCAGCTCGTCGCGCTTGGCCTCCATCAATGCCGCGTCGCCGCGCGATTCAACGTTGAGGCGCACCACGGGCTCGGTGTTGGACATGCGCACGTTGAAGCGCCAGTCGGGGAACTCCATGCTGAGGCCGTCGGTGAAATCGAGCACGGCGGCGCTGTCGCGGTAGCGCGCCTCGATTTCCGCGAGCAGCGCGCGCGGATCGCTGACGCGGTTGTTGATCTCGCCGCTGCAGGGGAACTTCGCCGCGCGCTCGGCGACCAGCGCCGACAGCGGCTTGCCGCTCGCGCTCATCAGCCCGGCGACCAGCAGCCAGGGGATCATGCCGCTGTCGCAGTAGGCGAAATCGCGGAAGTAGTGGTGCGCGCTCATCTCGCCGCCGTAGATCGCGTTCTCCGCGCGCATGCGCTCCTTGATGAAGGCGTGCCCGGTCTTGGTGCACACCGGCACGCCGCCGAGTCCCGACACGATGTCCACCGTGTTCCAGGTGAGTCGAGGGTCGTGCACGATGCGCTCGCCCGGGTGCCGCTCCAGAAAGGCCGCCGCCAGCAGCCCCACGATGTAGTAACCCTCGATGAAGCCGCCGCTCTCGTCGAACAGGAAGCAGCGGTCGAAGTCGCCGTCCCACGCGATGCCGAGGTCGGCCTTGTGCCCGATCACCGCCTCGATGGTGGAGACGCGGTTCTCTTCGAGCAGCGGGTTCGGTACGCCGTGCGGGAAATTGCCGTCGGGCGCGTGGTGCACCTTGATGAATTCGAAGGGCAGCTGCGACTCCAGCGCGTCGACGACCGCGCCGGCACCGCCGTTGCCGGCGTTCACCACGATCTTCAGCGGCTTCAGCGCGGCGCGATCCACATAGCCCAGCAGGTGCGCGACGTAGCGCGCGCGCGCATCGATGCGCTTCAGGCTGCCGCGCGCGGCGCCCGGGGCGAAGTCGTTCTTCTCGGCCAGCGCCTTGATCTCGAGCAGGCCCGAGTCGCTGCTGATCGGGCGCGAACCCTCGCGCACGAACTTCATGCCGTTGTAGTCCTTGGGGTTGTGGCTGGCGGTGACCACGATGCCGCCGTCGACGCCCTGGTCGAAGGTGGCGAAGTAGATCTCCTCGGTGCCGCACTGGCCGATGTCGAGCACGTCGACGCCGGCCTCGCGCAGGCCCTCGACCAGCGCGGCGCAGATCTGCTCGCTGCTCAGGCGGATGTCGTGGCCGACGATCACGCGGCGCGGCTTCACCACGGCGGCATAGGCGCGCCCGATGCGATAGGCGATATCGGGGTTCAGCTCGTCGGGGATGCGGCCGCGCACGTCGTAGGCCTTGAAGCAGGTGAGTTCGGGGGTGGTCATGTCAACATTTCCTTGGTGGTGGCTGCCGCGACAGGTGTCTCCGACACCCATTGTAGGTCGGCATTCATGCCGACAGGTGCCTGCCCGACCATTGCCGTCGCCATGAATGGCGACCCACCGGACATTGCTGTCGCCATGAATGGCGACCTACAGGATGCCGCTGTCGCCATGAATGGCGACCCACGGGTGGCAGCCGGTATACTCGGTCGTTTGGCACCCCTCACCGGAAAGCGATGGCCACCATACAGGTACGCGGTGCGCGCACCCACAACCTGAAGAACGTCGATCTCGACATCCCGCGCGACCAGCTCATCGTGATTACCGGGCTGTCGGGCTCGGGCAAGTCCTCGCTCGCCTTCGACACGCTGTATGCCGAGGGCCAGCGGCGCTATGTCGAATCGCTGTCGACCTACGCGCGGCAGTTCCTGTCGGTGATGGAGAAGCCCGACGTCGACCACATCGAGGGCCTGTCGCCGGCGATCTCGATCGAGCAGAAATCGACCTCGCACAACCCGCGCTCCACCGTGGGCACCATCACCGAGATCCACGACTACCTGCGCCTGCTGTTCGCGCGTGCCGGCGAGCCGCGCTGCCCGCAGCACGGGCTGGCGCTGACCGCGCAGACCGTGAGCCAGATGGTCGACGCGGTGCTGGCGATGCCGGAGGGCGCGAAGCTGATGCTGCTGGCGCCCGTGGTGCGCGAGCGCAAGGGCGAGCACGCGCAGTTGCTGGAGCAGCTGCGCGGCAGCGGCTTCGTGCGCGTGCGCGTCGACGGGCGCGTGGCCGAGCTCGACGACGTGCCCGCGCTCGACAAGCAGCGCAAGCACACCATCGAGGTGGTGGTCGATCGCTTTCGCGTGCGCGCCGACCTCGGGCTGCGCCTCGCGGAATCCTTCGAGACCGCGCTGGGGCTGGCCGAGGGGCTCGCGATCATCGCCCCGATGGACGAGCCGGGCGAGGAGCAGGTGTTCTCGGCGCGCTTTGCCTGCCCGCACTGCGGCCACAGCATCCCGGCGCTGGAGCCGCGGCTGTTCTCGTTCAACAACCCGGCCGGGGCCTGCCCGAGCTGCGACGGGCTCGGGGTGCAGCAGTTCTTCGACGTGGAGCGCATCGTGCAGAACCCCGGCGCCAGCCTCGCGCAGGGCGCGATCCGCGGCTGGGACCGGCGCAACGTCTATTACTTCCACCTGCTCGGCTCGCTGGCCGAGCACTACGGTTTCAGCCCGGACACGCCCTTCGCCGAGCTGGCGCCCGAGCAACGCGAGCGCGTGCTCTACGGCAGCGGCGAGGAGGCCATCCGTTTCAACTACGTGAACGACCGCGGCGACGTGATCCAGCGCACGCACCACTTCGAAGGCATCGTGAACAACCTCGAGCGCCGCTACCGCGAGACCGATTCGGCGCTGGTGCGCGAGGAGCTGGCGAAGTTCATCGGCACGCGCCGCTGCGGGGCCTGCCAGGGCAGCCGCCTGCGCCCCGAGGCGCGCCACGTCTTCGTCGACGACCGTTCGCTGCCGCAGCTGTCCGCGCTCGGGGTGGGCGAGGCGCAGGCCTATTTCGAAAATCTGGAGCTCGCCGGCCGGCGTGGCCAGATCGCCGACAAGATCCTGAAGGAACTGCGCAGCCGCCTCGGCTTCCTGGTCAACGTGGGGCTCGAGTACCTCACGCTGGACCGCAGCGCCGACACGCTCTCCGGCGGCGAGGCGCAGCGCATCCGCCTGGCGAGCCAGATCGGCGCGGGGCTGGTCGGCGTGATGTACATCCTCGACGAGCCCTCGATCGGGCTGCACCAGCGCGACAACGAGCGGCTGCTGGCCACGCTGACGCACCTGCGCGACATCGGCAACACGGTGATCGTGGTCGAGCACGACGAGGACGCGATCCTGGCGGCCGACCATGTGGTCGACATGGGCCCCGGCGCCGGCGTGCACGGCGGCGAAGTGATCGCGCAGGGCACGCGGTGGACATCATGGCCGCGCCGCGTTCGGTCACCGGCGACTACCTCGCCGGGCGCCGCGCGATCGCGCTGCCGGCGCGACGCACGCCACGCGACCCCAAGCGCCAGCTGGTGCTGCGCGGCGCCAGGGGCAACAACCTCAAGAACGTGACCGCGTCGATCCCGGTCGGTCTGTTCACCTGCGTGACCGGGGTGTCGGGCTCCGGCAAGTCCACCCTGGTCAACAACACGCTGTACCCGCTGGCCGCCACCGCGCTGAACGGCGCCAGCACGCTGGACGCCGCGACGCACGGCGCGATCGCGGGACTCGAGCACTTCGACAAGTGCATCGACATCGACCAGAGCCCGATCGGGCGCACGCCGCGCTCCAACCCGGCGACCTACACCGGCCTTTTCACCCCGATCCGCGAACTGTTCGCCGGCACCCCGGAGGCACGCTCGCGCGGCTACGGGCCGGGGCGCTTCAGCTTCAACGTGAAGGGCGGGCGCTGCGAGGCCTGCCAGGGCGACGGCGTGACGCGGGTGGAAATGCACTTCCTGCCCGACGTCTACGTGCCCTGCGACATCTGCAAGGGGCAGCGCTACAACCGCGAGACGCTCGACATCCTGTACAAGGGCCGCAACATCCGCGACGTGCTGGAAATGACCATCGAGGAGGCGCTCGCCTTCTTCAGCGCGGTACCCGCGCTCGCGCGCAAGCTCGAGACGCTGATGGAGGTGGGGCTGTCCTACATCCACCTCGGGCAGCCCGCGACCACGCTCTCGGGCGGCGAGGCGCAGCGCGTGAAGCTCTCGCGCGAGCTCTCCAAGCGCGACACCGGCAAGACGTTGTACATTCTCGACGAGCCGACCACGGGGCTGCACTTCCACGACGTGCAGCAGCTGCTGAACGTGCTGCACCGCCTGCGCGACCACGGCAACACGGTGGTCGTGATCGAGCACAATCTCGACGTGATCAAGACCGCGGACTGGATCCTCGACCTAGGGCCCGAGGGCGGCGACGGCGGCGGGCGCATCGTGGCGGAGGGCACGCCGGAGCAGGTGGCCGCGAACGCGGCCTCGCACACTGGAACATTCCTCGCGCAGCTGCTCAGCTCGGCCAAGCGCGCCATGCCATGAATACGGATGTAGGAGCGGGCCATGCCCGCGATAGGGGCCATGCCCGCGACGTGTGCCATGCCCGCGACATGTGCCATG
>JAKJFB010000112.1:0-3336 GCA_022705125.1 Pseudomonadota bacterium | reverse complement strand
GGTCCGGATTCATCCGGACAATTGCGATTCGTAGGTCCGGATTCATCCGGACGATTGTCCGCCTGAAGGCGGACCTACGGCGCTGCACAATGTCCGGATAAATCCGGACCCACGGGGGACGGCGAGGGATGAAGATTCTGGTCACCGGCGGCGCCGGCTATATCGGCTCGCACACCTGTGTCGAGCTGCTGGCGGCGGGCCACGAGGTCGTGGTCGTCGACAACCTCGCCAACAGCAGCGCGGAAGCCCTCGAGCGCGTGCGCCTGATCAGCGGCCGCCCGCTCGGGTTCCACCGGCTGGACCTGCGCGAGGGCGCGGCGCTGCGCGAGGTGTTCGCGCGCAGTCACTTCGACGCGGTGATCCACTTCGCCGGTCTGAAGGCCGTCGGCGAATCGGTGCAGAAGCCCTTGCATTACTACGACAACAACGTCACCGGGACGCTGCGGCTGCTCGAGTGCATGCGCGAGGCCGGGTTGAAACGGCTGGTGTTCAGCTCCTCGGCGACAGTCTACGGCGACCCGGCATCGGTGCCGATACGCGAGGACTTCGCGCTGTCGGCGAGCAACCCCTATGGGCGCACCAAGCTCTTCATCGAGGAGATCCTGCGCGACGAGCAGCGCGCCAACCCGGACTGGGACATCGTGCTGCTACGCTACTTCAACCCGGTGGGCGCGCACGCCAGCGGGCTGATCGGCGAGGATCCGGCCGGCATACCCAATAACCTGATGCCCTATGTGAGCCAGGTCGCCGTGGGCCAGCTGGACTGCCTGAACGTCTGGGGCAACGATTACCCCACGCCCGACGGCACCGGGGTGCGCGACTACATCCACGTGGTGGACCTCGCGCTCGGACACCTCGCGGCGCTCGAGCGCGCGGCGGGACCGGGGGTGCGCGCCTACAACCTGGGCACGGGGCGCGGCTATTCGGTGCTGGAGATGATCGCGGCCTTCGAGCGCGCCTCGGGGAACAAGGTGCCGTACCGCTTCGCGCCGCGGCGACCCGGCGACGTGGCCGCCTGCTACGCCGACCCGGCGCTGGCGCGCCAGCAACTTGGCTGGACCGCCGAGCGGGACGTGGACGCGATGTGCCGCGACACGTGGCACTGGCAGTCGAGGAATCCGCGAGGCTACGGATAGTAATACCGGCAACGCAAAAAACGGGGGCCGGTCAAGGGCACCGGCCCGGTTGCGGTATCAGCCCAAAAAAGGAGCGCCGGCGTAAACCGGCGTTCATCTCTCACAATTTCCGGAAGACGCAGCCTCCGCGAAACCCAGCGTCTATGCTGCCACCTTGCGGCGCCGGACCAAGGACAGCCCCGCGAGACCCGCACCGAAGAGCAGCATGGTGCCAGGCTCCGGCGCATTGCCGCTGGGCGGTACTCCGGGCTGTGTACCGGCCAGCAAACCAATCTTCATGTAGTCGTAGTGCGACGTGGTGCCATTTGTACACCCATCACCGGACATCTGACTGTTGTCGTTGCAGCCTGAAAACACCGTGTTATAGGCCATCACAAGCCAGTAACTCGACACCAGGTTGGTGCTCAGATCCGCAGTCCAGTTGGGCCTGGTCTGGAGATCGGCATAGTTGCCTACGAGACTCCAACCATTAGCGAGCAAACCGGTGGACGTCCCTCCATATGTTCTGCCGACAAGTGTCGGATCAGTGGCCGGTTTGACATATGCCGCGCCGCCGGGCGCATCCGGCTGGTATGCAAGGACAGAGATGTCTGCATCGTTGGAATACCAGCTCAAGCCGATATCGGTGAGATTGATCCCCTCGCTAAACTCAAAAAGTACCGCATCCCACCGACCATTGTTATCCACGCCATGTTCAGGGCTACTGCCTTCGTTATAGTCACCCGAGCAGCCCGAGGTGGTGCAGCGATCCCGATTGGTCACGCCGAGACCTCCGGTTGGCGGCGCATTGCCGTCACCGTCGTTCCACCAGGACAGATAAGCGGTTTCGAGCAGAGTATTCGAAGTCCCGCCGGTGTTGGAGAAAGCGCTCGCCGTAACCGTTATGCCGGCACTCGTGGCGTCGCGCGTATTGCCTGCAGTCCCGCTGCTCGTGCCACAACCCGTCGTACAGGTGAATGCCCAACTCGTGTCTGCCCAAACTGGCGCGCCGGCAGCGGCCGACAGCGCCGCGAGTGGAGCAATGATTGCGATTGTCCAGCGCATGGTCATTTGCTCTTGTGGTTGCGTGTTGCGGTTTGATCAGCAAGATATGCGCCTAAAAGTATTTTTGCCATGTAATCAATGAATTATCATTGCTCGCCGCCGCACAGGGTGCCGCACTGTAAAAATTTTCGACAAATTGCCTCATCGCGAGCCCAGCCGTTGCTGCAGCTTGCGAGCGTCCTCCAGTTCATCGAACTCAGCCGCTGTGCTGAGTGCTTCGCCCAGTTCGGTGCGAGCCTCGTCCTCACGCCCGATCGCCGCGAGGGCGGCGGCCAGATGGTAGCGGATGGTCGGATTTTGCGGCGCACGCAAGCGTGCTTCGCGCAGGTGGCGCAGCCCTGCCTCGGCTTGCCCCGATCCCACCAGCAGCCAGCCCAGCGTGTCGCGTATCGCTGCGTCCTGCGGCGCCAGGTCGTGGGCGCGCTGCGCGTACTCGAGCGCGCGCGGGTCGCCCTGGCGCGCCAGCACGTTCGCCAGGTTGTTGAGCAGGTCGGGGGCATCGGGCTGGTCCCGCAGCAGTGCCTCGTAGGACGAGCGGGCCTGCGGCAGGCGCCCCGCGCGCAGGTAGCCCTCGGCCAGCGCGCGCCGCGCGAGGGCATCCTGTGGATGATCCCGCGACCAGGATTCCATGAATTCCACCGCGTCGTCCTGCTGCCCCACCGCAAAATAGGCCCGGTACAGGCGCAGCGCCAGTTCGGGATCCGGCTGGCCGCGCAGGGCCGACTGGTAGCTCGCCACGGCCTCCTCGGCCCTGCCCTGGGCCAGGGCGATGTCGCCGAGCAGGCGCTGGCCCGTGCTTTCGGTCGCCTGATCGGCCGCGAGCGATCGCGCCCGCTGCTCCGCCTGCTCGAACCGGCTCAGCTGCAGTTCGACCTCGGTCAGCAGAACCAGCGCCGGGAGATGGCGCGGCTCACTCTCCAGCGCCCGCTCGAGGCTGTGGATCGCCCCCTCGGGATTGTTTGCGCTCAGCTGGTATTGCGCAATGCGGTGCTGCCAGCCGGCGTCGAATGCCGCCAGCCGTGTCATGCGGTCGAAGAAGACCTGCGCCTGCTTGTCGTCGCCCAGGGCGACATGCACCTTGCCGAGAGCGGCTAGCGCGGCCAGATCCTCCGGCGCGACGGCGCTGGTCTCTCGCGCCACCGTGAGCGCCTTCTCC
>JAKJFB010000111.1 GCA_022705125.1 Pseudomonadota bacterium | reverse complement strand
CCTCGGTGCAGGTGCTGACGGCCCGGGTCGAAGGCGGTGTGCTCCACTGGGAGGCGCCGCCCGGCGAGTGGCAGATCATCGCGAGCTACCTGCTGCCCTCGGGCGAGGTGCCGATGGGCGCGGCGCAGAAGCCGCAGGGCTTCGTCGTGGATCACCTGCGCAAGCGCCAGGTGCTGGGTCACTACGAATACGCCTTCGGCAAACGCACCGGGCTGCCCGCGCACTATGGCAGGGGCTTGCGCGGCTTCTTCAACGACAGCCTGGAATTCCGCGTCAAGCGCATGAGCGTCGAGGACATCCTGCCGGAGTTCAGGGCGCGCCGCGGCTACGACCTGGAGCCGCTGCTGCCCGCGATCTACGTCGAGGGCAAGGACAACGTGTATTTTCGCGAGATCGTCGGCATCCACGCGGCACCGGAGTTCGAGTTGACGGCGCAGGACGAGCGCATCCGCCACGACTACCAGAAGACCTTGTCGGATCTCGTGATCGAGCGCTTCGTCGAGACGTCCGCCTCATGGGCGGCGCAGCGCGGGCTCGTCTCGCGCGGGCAGAGCTACGGCATGGATCTCGACATCCTGCGTGCACTGGGCGCGAACACCATCCCGGAGACGGAGCAGCTCTGGGCCGGCGGCTCCGATCTCGGGCTCAAGATGGCGAGCTCCGCGGCGGCGCTCTACGGGAGGCCGCTAGTGAGCGCCGAGTCCTTCGTGTGGATCCAGCGCGACTGGACCACCACGCCGCGCAAGCTCAAGGCCGCCGCCGACAAGCTGCTGCTCGCGGGCGTGAACCACATCGTCCACCACGGCACGCCCTACCCGTGGACAGCTGACGCGTCGAAGCCCTACGGCGAAGAGGGCTGGACGCCGTTCAGCGGGCCGCAGAACCCGGCGCATTTCTCCTCGATCGTCGGTCCGAACAACCCGGTGCTCTGGGCGGACGTGCCGGCGATCAATCGCTATATCGCGCGCAGCCAGAACCTGCTGCGCCAGGGGCGTCCCGCGATCGACGTGCTGATCTACTACCCGTTCCTCGGTTTTCACGGGGCCAACCCCGAGGCCGGCGAGCCCGAGCCGCTGCTGAATGGCTCCATTCCCGATGCGGATCCGCCGGTCGATGTGCGCGAGGACCCGGTGCTGACCAGTGGCAAGAAGACTCTAGACGCGGTGTTCACGCTTCCGCCGAAGCAGGAAGACGAGCGCGACGCGTGGGTGCGCACGCTGCTGCCGCTGGTGCGAGAACTCGACCGGCGCGGCATCAGCTGGGGTTGGGTCAACGACCACGCGCTGCAGAGCGGGAAGATCGGCGCGCGCACGCTGACGGCCTCTGGCGGCAGTTACCAGGCGGTGCTGGTGGCCAATGCGCCGATGATCGAGCAGCAGACGCTGCACGCGCTCGCGGGCCTCGAGGCCGAGGGCGTTCCGGTCGTATTCGCCGGAGCGCTTCCCGAACGTCAACCGGGCTATCTGGACGCGGCGCAGGGCGATCGCGAGGTGCAGCAACTCGTGTCGCAACTGATCGCGGACGGCGCCGAGCAGCGCTCCCTGGACGCGGCGTCGCTGGCCGATGCGCTGCAGGAGCAGATCCTGGCGCCGGTGCGTCATCTCACCCGGGGACCGATCCGCAGCTTCCGGCGCCAGCTCGACGCGCAGCAGGACATCCTCCTGTTTGCCAATCAAGGCGCAACAGCGCAGACGCTGCAGTTGCAGGCCGAGGCCGGCCAGGCACTATGGTGGTTCGATGCGATGAGCGGCGCGGCATGGCCGGCCGAGACGACCGACGGCAGCTTGTCCCTGGCGCTGCTGGGTTACGAGAGCCGCTTCCTGATCCGCGGCGTGCCGATGCCGGCGACGTTGCCCCTGCGCATTGCCGACAGCGTGGCGCTGCAGCATCCCGCGCGCAGCTGGCCGCTCGCGGAGTGGGAATTGGCGATGGACGGTGCGCCGGGGCAGTCCACGGAACTCGGGGACTGGCGCGAGGATCCGCTGCTCCGTCACGCACGCGGCCCCGGCGTGTATACGCATCGTTTCGTCCTCGACGGGCCCCGCCCGGGCGCGCGCTATCTGCTGGATCTGGGGCTGGTGCAGGGCACGGCCATGGTTCGGGTCAACGGTCGGGACATCGGTCGCGCGGGGGTTCCACCCTTTCTGCTCGATGTCACCACGGCGCTGCAGCAGGGTGAGAACAGCGTCGAGGTCGAGGTGCTGGCGCCGCTGCGGAATTATTTCGTGGGCCGTGCGCTGGCCGGCGACCCGCACTACTCGCACATGAAGGGCTACGAGCACCAGCTGGTGGCCGCCGGGCTGATCGGACCGGCGATCCTGGCGGAGGTTTCGCCGTAGCAGAGCCGAGCGCGCGCCACGGGCAGCGGTGCGTGCGCGCGGTATGGATAAGTCAATTGCCGGCTGTATCATGCAAACGAAAGACGATAACGAAGTCCGGGAGCATCCATGATCGACCGGTGCATTGGCTCATTTCTCGAGAGAGGGCAGCGACGATGACTACACGTTGGCGTTGGTTCTGGCGCGTGCTCGGGGTTGTGCTGGTGGCCGCACTGGCCTTTGCCGGCTATGGCGTCTGGCAGGCACGATCGATGGGATTCCTGCGCAGCCCCGTGTTCGAGACCGAGCGCCCGCAGCTGCCGCCGTTGCAGCACCCGGCGGTGCTGGTGTTCTCCAAGACAAACTCCTTTATCCACAAGGAAGCGATACCTGCCGCGCAGCAGTTGCTGCAGCAGATGGCGGGCGAGCAGGGCTGGAGCGTCTTCCTCACCGACAGCGGCGCCGTGTTCAATGCAGAGGATCTGGCGCACTTCGACGTGGTCGTGTGGAACAACGTCACCGGCGACGTGCTGCTGCCGCAACAGCGCGAGGCGTTCCAGTCCTGGCTGGAGCAGGGCGGCGGCTACGTCGGCATCCATGCCGCCGGCGACAACAGTCACGCGCCGTGGCCGTGGTACCTCGACACCGTGATCCGCGCGCAGTTCATCGGTCATCCGATGGCCCCGCAATTCCAGCAGGCGACCCTGCGCATCGAGCAGCCCGCGGACCCGATCGTCGCGCCGCTCGGCACGGAATGGCAGCGTACCGACGAGTGGTACTCCTTTGCGAAGAGCCCGCGTGCGCCGGATATCCGCGTGCTGGCGACGATCGACGAGAGCAGCTACGCACCGGGCGAATTCTTCGACGGCACCTCGCTCGCGATGGGCGCGGACCACCCGATGATCTGGAAGCACTGCGTGCGCAAGGGCCGGGTGTTCTATGCCGCGCTGGGGCATACCGCGGAGACATTCGCCGAGCCGCAGTACCGTGGGCTGCTGCAGCGCGCGATCGCCTGGGCAGGTCGTATCGGCTCTCCCGCGGCCTCGCCGATGCCGCTCGATTGTGAATGAATGCCTACAGGGAGTGAATCGCGATGAACCGACGTGAACTGCTGCTGGCGGCCATATCCACGATGGCCGGAGTCATGGTCGGCTCGCCCACGCTGCGCGTGATCGCAGGCGAGGCGCCGACCGCGTCGGCCTCCAGGGTGGTGCTGCAGGGCCACCAGCCGGAGATGGTGCGCGTGCTCGCCGAGATGATCATCCCCGCGACGGATACGCCGGGCGCCATCGAGGCCGGTGTGCCGCGTTTCATCGAGATGATGGTCGCCGACTGGTACACCGATACCGAGCGCGGGATCTTTCTCGACGGCCTCGCGGCGCTCGATGCGTCCTGCCGCAATGCCTACGGCCAGGATTTCCTCGGGTGCAGCGTAGAGCAGCGTGTTGCGGCACTCTCCGAGGCCGAGAAGAATGCCGCCGGTTACGTGAGTCCGCTTCCGCCGGGATTCCTGGCCGCGATGGCGAAACTGATCGATGAGCGCACGCCGTTCTTCGCCAAGCTCAAGGAGCTGACAGTGGTGGGCTATTTCAGCTCCGAACTCGGGGCCACGGAGTTCCTCGAATACAACCCCATGCCCATGCGCTACGACGGTGACTTCGACTTCGCCGAGGTGGGGACGCACTGGAGTCACTGAGCGCCGGCAGGGCGTGCAGTGCGGCGCGACGTCGAGGGGTGCAAAGGGCCTGACGCGCGAAAACGACAAGAGGATCGGGGAATGAGCATGGATTTCGACGTCATCGTGGTCGGGTCGGGTGTCACGGGGGGCTGGGCCGCTAAGGAGCTCACCGAGAAGGGTCTGAAGGTGCTGGTGCTCGATCGCGGCAGGCCGCTGACGCACGGTTCCGGTTACACCACCGAACACGCGCCGCCGTGGAAGATACCCTTCGGCGGCAAGCCGCTGCGCGAGCTCTACGCGCGCGATTACGCGGTACAGAGCAAATCCTATGCTTTCGACGAGACCACGCGGCACTTCTGGGTCAAGGATTCGGACTACCCGTACACGCAAGCGCAGGATGCACCTTTCCACTGGCTGCGCGCCGACGTGGTCGGCGGCAAGTCGCTGCTCTGGGCGCGGCAGGTCTATCGCTGGAGCGATCTGGACTTCGAGGCAAACCGGCGCGACGGCCACGGCGTCGACTGGCCGATCCGTTACCGCGACCTCGAGCCGTGGTACGCACACGTCGAGCGTTTCATCGGCGTGAGCGGCCAGGCCGAGCAGCTGGCGCAACTGCCGGACAGCGTGTTCCAGCCGGCGATGCAGATGTCCGTGGTCGAGAAGGCCATGAAACAGCGGATCGAGGCACAGTTTCCCGCGCGGCGCATGACCATCGGCCGGGTCGCGAATCTCACCGAACCGCTCGGCGACCGCGCCGCCTGCCACTACTGCGGCGTGTGCCAGCGCGGTTGTTCGCCGGGTGCGTACTTCAGCAGCCTGAGCTCGACGCTGCCGGCAGCGAGCCGCACCGGCAATCTCACGCTGCGCGCGAACAGCCTCGTCGAGGGAATCGACTACGACGCGGCACGCGGGCGTGTCACGGGCGTGCGCGTCATCGACACGGAAACCGGTGCGCGTACGCGCTTCGGGTCCAGGCTCGTCTTTCTCTGCGGTTCCACCATCGGCAGCGTTCAGGTGCTGCTGAACTCGCGCTCCGAGAGCTTCCCCCAGGGTCTCGCGAACCGCAGCGGCATGCTCGGGCGCTATGTGATGGATCACGTCAACGGCGCCATCGCCTTCGGCATCACCACCGAGTTCATGGGCAGGTATTACTACGGCTATCGCCCCAACGGGATCTACATACCGCGCTTTCGCAACCTCGATGCACAGGAGCCCGACGGCGAATTCCTGCGCGGCTACGGCTTCCAGGGCGGCGCGATGGCGCTGGAGGCGCCGATGATCGCCACCGCGATCCCGGGCTTCGGCGCGGGCTTCAAGCAGGCGCTGCGTCAGCCGCCCGCCTGGGCGTTCTTCCTCGCCGGCTTTGGCGAGTGCCTGCCCTACGCGGAGAACCGGATCACGCTGGATCCGAAGCTCGTCGACCGGCACGGCATGCCGCAGGTGCGCTTCGACGTGCGCTTTCGCGACAACGAGAAGAAGCTCCTGCAGGACGCGGCGCAGCAGGCCCGGGCGATGCTCGAGGGCGCGGGCCTGCAGAACGTGCTGTCGGTGGCGACGCCCTCCACGCCCGGGGACGCGATTCACGAAATGGGCGGGGCCTGCATGGGCCGCGACCCGCAGCGATCGGTGCTGAACGGCTGGAACCAGTCGCACGACGTGCCCAATCTCTTCGTCACCGATGGTTCCAGCATGAGTTCCTGCGGCGTGGTCAATCCCTCGCTCACCTTCATGGCGCTCACCGCGCGGGCTGCGAACCATGCGGTCGAACAATTGCGTGGCGGCAGGGTGTGACGCGGGGAGCCGGCCTCATGTCCAGGATGCGCGCGCGGCTGTGCCTGATGATGTTCCTGCAGTTCTTCGTGTGGGGAGCCTGGTTCGTGACGCTGGGTACATTCCTCGCGACCAACCTGCGCGCCAGCGGAGAGCAGACCGGCCTGGTCTTCGCGACGCAATCCTGGGGTGCCATTGTCGCGCCGCTCTTCGTCGGCCTGGTCGCCGACCGCTTCGTGAACGCCGAGCGCATATTCGCGCTGCTGCACCTCGCGGGCGCGGTGCTGCTGTGGCGCATGTACGCGGCGCCGGAGTTCGCCTCGTTCTATCCGTTGGCGCTCGCCTACATGATCGTCTACATGCCGACGCTCGCTCTCGCCAACGCGGTGTGCTTCCGCCAGATGCGCGACACCACGACGGAGTTCCCGCCCGTGCGGATGTGGGGCACGGTGGGCTGGATCGTCGCAGGGCTCGCGATCAGCTACGCGTTCGCGTGGGACGATCGCGCGAACATCGCCGCGGGCGCGTTGCGCAACACCTTCCTGCTCGCGGCTGTTGCCTCGGCTGTGCTCGGTCTCTACGGCTTCTCGCTGCCGGCGACGCCGCCGGTGCGTCGCGGCGAGTCGCAGGTGCGCGCACTGCTCGGGGTCGAGGCCCTGGGCCTGCTGAAGGACCGGAATTTCGCGGTTTTCTTCTGCTCGGCCGTGCTGATCTGCGTGCCGCTCGCGTTCTACTACCAGAATGCGAACCTGTTCCTCGCCGAGGCGGGCGTGGCGAATCCGACGGGCACGATGACGATCGGGCAGATATCGGAGGCCGGCTTCATCCTGTTGCTGCCGTGGTTCTTCCACCGTTTCGGTTTCAGGCGCACGCTGCTGCTGGGCATGTTCGCGTGGGCCCTGCGCTACGGGCTGTTCGCCTTCGGCAACGCCAGCGAGCTGCTGTGGATGCTGCTGGTCGGCATCGCGCTGCACGGTGTGTGCTACGACTTCTTCTTCGTGGCCGGGCAGGTCTACACCGACGCGCGCGCAGGCCCGCGCTTCAAGGCCTCGGCGCAGGGACTGGTCACGCTGGCCACCTACGGGCTCGGCATGCTGATCGGCTTCTGGATCGCGGGCATGATCACCGACCGCTACACGCTCGCCGCCGGGCACGACTGGCGCGAGGTGTGGCTGTTCCCGTCCGGCTTCGCACTCGTCGTTTCCGGGGTCTTCCTGTTGCTGTTCCGCGATACGGTGGCGACCGTGGCGCCCGAGGCGGAGCAATGAACGTCTCGCGTCGTATTCCGCTCGGCCTGGTCGGCGGTGGCCCGCGCTCGCTGATCGGCGGCGTGCATCGCGCCGCGGCGGCGCTGTCGGAGCGCTTCGAGCTGAAGGGGGGGGTATTCGGCACCGATGTCTCGCGCAACCGCGCGCACGCGCGGGCGCTCGGTCTCGACCCCGAGCGCGCATATGCAGGCCTCGACGAGATGCTCGCGGTCGAGAGCCGGCTCGCCGAGGGTGAGCGCATCGAGGTGCTCGCGGTACTGACGCCGAATCACCTGCACTACCCGATGGTGCTGCGGGCCCTGGAGTCGGGGCTGCACGTGATCTGCGAGAAGCCGTTCACGATGACCGCGAGCGAGGCGCTCGAGCTGGAACGGCGCGCGCGCTTTCACCGCCACGTCAGGCCCCGGCATTTCGCTAATGCAGGAATTCATCGGGCTCGCCTATTTCGCGGAAATCCCGTCCGTCATCTTCAACGTGCAACGCGCCGGCCCCTCGACCGGCATGCCGACCCGCACCCAGCAATCGGACCTGCTGCTCTGCGCCTATGCCTCGCACGGCGACACGCGCCACGTGCTGCTGTTCCCCGAGGACCCGCGCGAGTGCTTCGACTTTTCGGCCACCGCGCTCGATCTGGCCGACCGCCTGCAGACGCCGGTCATCGTCATGAGCGACCTCGACATCGGCATGAACCAGCGCCTGTGTGAGCCGCTCGAATGGGACGACACGCGCCGCATGGACCGTGGCAAGGTGCTGAGCGCGGCCGACCTGGAGGCCGGCAAGGAGTTCGCGCGCTACAAGGACCTGGACGGCGACGCCATTTCCTACCGCACCTACCCCGGTACGCACCCGAAGCTCGGCAGCTACTTCACGCGCGGCAGCACGCACAACGCCCAGGCCGTGTACAGCGAGCGCGGTGACGACTACCGGTACATCGCCGACCGCCTGGTGCGCAAGATGCAGACGGCGGCGCGCATCGCGCCGCAGCCGCAGCTGCGGCCCGCCGCGCAGCCCACGCGCCTCGGGGTGCTGTACTTCGGCAGCACCAGCCCCTCGATGGACGAGGCGCTCACGCAGCTGGCCGCCGAGGGCATCCACCTCGACGCCTGCCGCATCCGCGCCTACCCCTTCGCCGACGCGGTGGGCGAATTCATCGCCGCGCACGACGCGGTCTTCGTCGTCGAGCAGAACCGCGACGGCCAGTGCCGCCAGCTGCTGATGACACAGTTCGAGCCCGACCCGAAGAAGCTCAAGAAGCTGCTGCACTTCGACGGCACGCCGATCACCGC
>JAKJFB010000110.1 GCA_022705125.1 Pseudomonadota bacterium | reverse complement strand
TGCGCGACCTGCCACTGTCCATCTCCGCCGGTGTCGGATTCATTGCGCTGTCGGGCGTCGCGGTGCTCAATGGCGTGGTCATGATCGCGTTCATTCGCAAGCTGCGACAGGAGGGCGATCCGCTGGACGATGCGATCCGCGACGGCGCGCTCAGTCGCCTGCGGCCCGTGCTGATGACGGCGCTGGTGGCATCGCTCGGCTTCGTGCCGATGGCCTTCAACGTCGGCGCCGGCGCGGAAGTCCAGCGCCCCCTTGCCACGGTGGTGATCGGAGGCATCGTGTCGTCGACCCTCCTGACCCTGCTCGTGCTTCCCGCCCTGTACCGGTTGCTGCATCGCGACGACGAGGCCACTGCGGCGCGCGGCGCGAGTCTCTCCTGACCTGGGATCTCCATGAACCTACCTCGCGAAGTGGCTCTCGACCCGGAGCGTCGCGGCTTGTTCAAGCGTGCCGTGGCGCCCATCCTCGTGTGCGCGGCCGTCTTCGTGCTGGCCTGCCGTGATACTGCTGACCTTCATCTGGCATTCGTTCTAGATTTCCACGCGAGGCGCCATGCGTAGTCAAACCGCGGAACTGCAGCGACAAATCGCCCTTGAGCTCCATGTGTCGGCCGAGTTCGACGCCACCGGCGAGATCGAGCGGCGGGTGGCGTTTCTCGTCGAGGAACTGATGCGTACCTCGCTCCGGGCCCTGGTGCTCGGCATCAGCGGAGGTGTCGACTCCTCGACCGCGGGCCGCCTGTGCCAGATGGCGGTGGAACGCGTGCGCCTCACCGGTGGCCAGGCGCGCTTCATCGCGGTCCGTTTGCCGTATGGAACGCAGCGCGATGAGGCCGATGCGCACGCCGCGCTCACGTTCATTCGACCGGACATCACGCTCTCGATCGATATCCAGCCGGCGGTGGATGCGTCGATGCGCGCCATGGGGGCCGCCGGTCACACCATCGCCGATCCTGCGCTGGCGGACTTCGTGCGCGGTAACGTCAAGGCGCGCGAGCGCATGGTGGTGCAGTACGCCATCGCCAATTCCGAGCAGGGCTTGGTGATAGGCACCGATCACGCAGCGGAGGCAGTGATGGGTTTTTTCACCAAGCACGGCGATGGCGCCTGCGATCTCGCGCCGCTCGCAGGGCTCACCAAGCGGCGCGTTCGCGCGTTGGCGTCGACGATGGGAGCCCCCGACGCGCTGGTCCACAAGGTGCCCACGGCGGACCTGGAAACGCTGCGTCCCTTGCATCCAGATGAAGCTGCGCTGGGATGCAGCTACGAGGCCATTGATGACTTCCTCGAGCAAAAGCCGGTAGACGAGCCGACCGCGGCACGCATTGTCGCGACCTTCGTTCGGACCGCGCACAAGCGCACGGGGCCCAGGACGCCACGCTGAAGGATAAGGTCCTGTCGCCCGACGGGTCCTACTGCGTGCCGGCGTTCACATCCAGCACGACCTTGTCGCCAAACGAACGCTCATAAAAGGGGCGCAGAGTCGTCTCGATCGTCGTGGCCATCTCGCTTTCAGCGGTGAGCCGCGCCAGATCGACACTGTGGGATGGCGGTCGATCCGCGAGCACCGCGGCCATCTGCTTCGAAACCCACTGCGCCGCGTCGTCAGTGGCAATGAAGGCGGCGACCAGCCACACCGGCGGCGCGGACTCGTCGGACCGCAGGGTCACAAGGAATGCGCGCTCGACCGCCGGCTCCTGCGCGAACAGCAGCGACAACGACGTCAGCATCTCCGGTGGCGCGTCGGGCATCGCGATCTCCACCTGCATGTCCCGCGTCGTGACGTAGTCCTCGGCCAGGTTGGGGGAACCCGTATCGAGGAGCAGAGCCAGCTCGGACGGGGTCAGTCGGCAGAAATAGCGCTCATTCGGATTCAGGACCACGAAGGCGCCGCGGCACGATTCCAGAAACACGCGTCCGTTGACCCGCAAGGCCTGCGTATTCGCATTGAGTGCACGGCGCACTGCAGCGCGATTGGAAAAGAATGGGATGACCTGTTGCCCGTCCTCGCCCGTCCACATGACGAAGCGGACGCGCCCCTCCTGAGTCGGCGCATCGCCGGCACGGATCAGCGCGTAGATATCGCTCTCGAAAAGGACCTGGTAGAACGCCGGGCCGTAGGCCGGTTCCAGCGTGACGCGCTCGAGCAATCGATCCAGCGGGTTCAGATGCCCTCCCAGACGCGGTCCAACACGTGTTCCTGGATCGGGGCTGTCCAGTACGACGCCCCCAGGCGACTGGCAAATTGAAACACGCCCGCGAACGCGCTGGGCGGCAAGGCCCGGTGGCGCGTGAACTGCGGAACCACGCGACTGGACGTTTCGACTCGCTCGTAGGCGTTGAGGATCGAACGGGACATCTCGCGCTCCGCCAGGCCCGGCGTTCCGCCATGGCGCAGGAACGAGGCACCCACGTTCTTGGCCGCCCACCACATGAGCGCGCAGCCTTGTCCGATCGAGTGCTGGGCGAAGACTGGCGCCAACAGCGGTGCAATGCCGGTCGCGATCGCGGGGTCCATGCGATGGGCCGAGAGCGCGTGCTCAGCGAAAGCCAGGGTCTCGGCCGTCGCGAGCGCCACCCAGGTATCGAGCATCACTTCGCGAGTGTGCTCGGTGTAGGTGAGGCCTTCGAGGTACTCCTTGAGGCGCAGCGGCAGCGCGCCGCGGGTGCCTTCGTCCCAATGGATCGCCCAGTCGGCATCCTCGAGCTCCGCCAAGTCCCAGCCGGGATCGGCCAGGGCCGCATCGAGCCGCAGCCGGCGCTCGGCTGCCGGCACCAGGACGCCGCACTCCAGCAGAGCGACCAGGATCTGGTGGCGCAGGGCCCGATGCGGGGCCAAACGCGCGGCCCGCGCCGGCAGCCGCCGGACGTAGCGATAGCCCGGATCCGCCCCGCACTGGATCATGGCCAGCAGCGCCATTGCCCCGAACACCCCCAGGTCGTTGATTTCCCTGAAGGGTGGAGTGACATCGAGGTCCGAAGACCGGGCGGTGTTGCCTTTCACGCCAGCTCCGGAGGGGCAGAAAAAGCCGATTTTGGACTATTCCAAAGCAGAATCTAGCGTGCGGTGCTGTTGCCGCGCGTTGAAAATTGACCAGGGAATCGAGGTTCTGCGCGCTGAAAATTGACCAGGGTGTCCAACCTAACCTGCCGGGGTTTCGATCCTTGCGGGAGACGAGGTGCACACCATGGCGATGTACGCAAAAGTCCGGAGGCTGCGCTTCCGGGACGGGCTGTCGATCAGCGAGATCGCACGCCGCACGAGCCTGTCGCGCAACACGATCAAGACGTGGCTGAAGGAGCCGGTGCGGCGCGAGATGAAGTACGTGCGGCCGGGCGGTCCGAAGAAGCTGGATGAGTTTGTTCCCTGGCTGCGGCAGGCGCTGGAGACCGATGCGCGGCGGCCGCGCAAGGAGCGGCGGACCGCACTGCGTCTGTTCGAGCAGCTTCGAGAGAAAGGATTTGCCGGCCACTACGCGCGCGTGACGGAGTTCATTCGAGCCTGTCGCGCGGAGGCGGGCGCGGTGACGGCGCGTTCGGCCTACGTGCCCTTGAGCTTCGCTTTGGGCGAGGCGTTCCAGTTCGACTGGAGCGAGGAAGGGATCGTGATCGGCGGGGTCTGGCGCAAGGTGCAGTTGGCGCACATGAAGCTGTGTGCCTCCAGAGCGTTCTGGCTGGTGGCGTACCCGAGCCAGGGCCACGAGATGCTGTTCGACGCTCACACGCGCTGCTTTGCGGGGCTCGGCGGCGTGGCCCGGCGCGGGATTTACGACAATATGAAAACGGCGGTGGATCGCACCCCGCGCAAGGATCGGGCGCGGGTAGTCAACGAGCGCTTCGCGACCATGTGCGCGCACTACCTGGTCGACCCGGACTTCTGCAACGTGGCCTCGGGCTGGGAGAAGGGCCGGGTCGAGAAAGGCGTGCAGGACGCGCGCCGACGGATCTGGCAAAGCGCGCTCGATCAGCGATTCTCCAGCTTCGCTGACCTCAACGCCTTCCTGGCCGAACAGTGCCTCACGGCGCGGGACGCGGCGCATCCGGATTACCCGCAGATGAGCATTGCCGAGGCGCTGGAGCACGAGTTGCCGCAGCTCATGCCGATGCCGACCGCGTTCGACGGCTACGTCGAGTTGCCGGTGCGGGTGTCGAGCACGAGCCTGGTGAGCGTGGTGCGCAACCGCTACTCGGTGCCGTGCGCCTTTGCCGGACACCGGGTCAGTGCCCGGCTGTATCCGGATCGCGTCGTCATCGTCGCTGACGAGACCGTGATCGCCCTGCATGGCCGCGTGCATGATCGCGATCGGGTCGTTTACGACTGGCAGCACTACGTGCCGCTGGTGGAGCGCAAGCCTGGGGCGCTGCGCAACGGCGCGCCGTTCGCCGAGATGCCCGAGCCGTTGCTGCGACTGAGTCGGGCGTTGCTGCGCCGCCAGGGCGGCGAGCGCGTCATGGCACAGGTGCTGGCGACGGTGCCGACCCATGGACTGGATGCGGTGCTGGTGGCGGTCGACCTGGTCCTGGAGACGGGACGGCCCAGTGCCGAGCACGTCCTCAACGTGCTGACACGGCTACGCGAAGGACCGCCACCGCAAACCATCGAGACCGCCCTGCGCGTGGCCACCGCACCGCTGGCGGCGCCCGATCGTTACGACGCGCTGCGCGAGGAGGTGAGCCATGGCTGACCTCGCCCCGCAGTTCAAAGCGCTACGCCTGTACGGCATGGCGCAGGCGTTCGCCGAACTCCAGCAGAACAGTGCGCCGGCCTGGAGCGAACAGACCGAAGCGATCCTGCGCCCGTTGCTGCAGGCCGAGATGACCGACCGCGGCCTGCGCTCGATCCGCTACCAGATGAACGCGGCGCGCTTCCCGGTGCATCGCGACTTGGCCGGCTTCGTGTTCGAGCATTCGCCGCTCGACCGGCGCCAGATCGAGGCCTTCGCCACGCTCGCGTTCACCGAGAAGGCCGAGAACCTCGTGTTCCTCGGCGGCACCGGCACGGGCAAGACGCACCTCGCCACCGCGCTCGGCGTCCAGGCCATCACCCGCCACGGCAAGCGCGTGCGCTTCTTCTCCACGCTCGAACTAGTCAACGCGCTGGAGCAGGAGAAGATCCACGGCAAGGCCGGGAAGCTGGCGCACCAGCTCATGCACCTGGACCTCGTCATCCTCGACGAACTGGGCTACGTGCCGTTCTCGCAGGCCGGCGGCGCCTTGCTGTTCCACCTGCTCAGCAAGCTCTACGAGCACACCAGCGTGATCATCACGACCAACCTGGTGTTCGGCGAATGGGCCAGCGTGTTCGGCGACGCCAAGCTCACCACCGCCTTGCTTGACCGCCTGACCCACCACTGCCACATCCTGGAAACCGGCAACGAGTCCTACCGCTTCCGCCATTCCCATGGCGAAGCCAAGTCTCGGATCAAGGCGCGTGAACAGGCCAAGCGAAAGCCGGCCGAGGAGGTGAGCGACGAGACCGTCTGACCCCGAAACGCCTACACTCTGAACTCGCCGAAGACCTCGATCTTCGGCATCCACCCCTGGTCAATTTTGAACGCGCAGGGCTGGTCAGTTTTAAACGCGCGCCAACAACCACGGCCTTCCCGGGCGCTACAAGCGTCGTCGCGTCCTACTCAAGGGCCTAGAAAAATGAGGTCTCAGGCTTGTGCAACGAAAACGACCCTGGATTTCCAGCACCGTAGCAAAGAGCTAGACCTGAAACCCCATAAATATAGGCCTCTCCGCGCGATTGGCAGTATAACTGATTGATTTATAATGGCCTCGAAAACGACACTTTTTGCACGGAATGTACGGTTCCCCCCTCTGCGGCGCCCCAATGCTGGCGGTTCGTCGTCTTTGTCGGCACCGAGCCCGATCAGGTGCAACCAGGCGTTCTCGTCGTCGGGCACGGTTGCGGGAAGCGGTGTTTGCCAGCGTCTGGCGAGATCGCTCGCGGCCTCGTCCGGACCGTAATACCAGCGCACCGCAACGACGGCCAAGGCAGCCAGTGCAAGCAGGCTCACCAAGCTCCAGACGATCCATCTGATGAGGCGACGCATGATGGCTCCGCGATGGTTGAGGCTTGCCGTGAGGACTTCACCTTACCGAGTGGACAACGCGCGGTCGCGACGACACCGGACAATTCCAGGGCGCTGCCCAAGTGACGGGAGACAGCGGGGAGCAGCCGGGCTGGCGTGTGTGTTGGCCGAGGCCCGCTTCGATCCGGTCATGGGCCCGCGTCGTGTTCGGTCACGCCGGCGGCTGCGTCCGAAGTCCCCAGGCCTGCAGCGCGTCGAGCAGCACCGGCACCCCGGCTTCGTTGCCTCGTGCAAGCCGCAGCGCATCGATCTCGGCGAAGTAGCTTTCGAACGTGTACTCGGACAGGCCCTTGTCGGATTCGAGCTTGCAGCGGCGGAAGGCGAGCCAGCGGTCGGACTCCTCGGCATCGAGTGTTTCCGGCCAGTTGCGCGCGCGATAGCGGAACAGCAGCTCGTCGTAGCGCGGGTCCTTGAACTCGATGCGGTTGCGCGCCAGTTGCTCGGGCGTGGCGCGTCGCACGTCCGCGAGGCGGGCGCGGTCGGACTCGTTCGGAAATCCATCGTAGAGCGCCAGATCCGGGTCCGACGCGTCGCGCTCGCCACGCCGGGCATAGACGCGCCGCACCTTCTCCGCCAGCCCCTGATGCTGGCGCAGCCGATGCGCGTGGCTTTCGCAGCGATCCAGGTCCAGTTGCAGGCGCTCGAGGTCGCTCTCGCCGAGGTGGCGCAGCTCGATCAGGGCCGGGCAGCGATTCAGATGGATTTCCTTCAGTGCGATGCGCTCGACACCCTCGGGCAGGTCCCGCGTCGGCGTGAACAGGCGATCGGCGATGTCGTCCGGGTCCAGGTCCAGCAGGGGCGTCGGGTCGGGCCCCAGGTCGCAGGCCAGGATGCGGTTGGCGATGGACGGGTGCGGTGCGATCGGCAACACCACGGCAGCGCAGCGCTGCGCTGCCGGAAAGCGGCCAGACACATGCAGCACAGGGGTCATGTTGGCGTAGTCCAGCATGGCGGCGACGCGTGATTTGTTGCGCAGCCCGAGGTAGTAGTCGAACAACCTTGGCTGAGCCTCGCGCACCCGGCGCGCGAGCGCGAGCGTGGCTTCGACATCGGACAGCGCGTCATGCGCGCGGGTGTGGGTCAGGTCATTGGCAGCGGCAAGGTGCTCGAGCTTGAAGCTCACGATGCCGTCGGCATGGCAGGGCCAGTGCACGCCTTCCGGCCGCAGCGCGTAGGCCAGTCGCATCAGGTCAAGCAGGTCCCAGCGCGAGTTGCCATGGCGCCATTCGCGTTCGTAGGGATCGAAGAAGTTGCGGTACAACCCATGGCGCACGAACTCGTCGTCGAAGCGCAGGCTGTTGTAGCCGACGGCACAGGTGCCGGGCCGTGAAAATTCCTGGTGCAGCCGCGCCATGAACTCGGCCTCGATCATTCCATCGCGTTCGGCCCGCTGAGGGGTGATGCCGGTCAGCACCACGGCGGTGGGCGAGGGCAACAGGTCGTCGGCCGGTTTGCAGGTGATCGAGAGCGGCGCGTCGACCGGATTCAGTTCGGGGTCGGTGCGGATCGCGCCGAACTGCGCGATGCGGCTGCGGCGCGCATCGCGTCCGAATGTCTCGAGGTCGTACCAGAGGAAGGTCGCGGTCACGTCGGCCACTCTACCGGCTTCGACCCCGGCCGATGCGCGTCAGCCCTCGGTGCCGTTGCGCTGCAGGCCGGTCTCGGCATCCGTGTCGTCGGCCCTGGGGCGCAGCGACTTGGGCAACAACTGCAGGCGTGGATGGCTGACGGCATAGCCTTGCGCATAGTCGACGCCGCACTCGTACAGGGCCACCAGCATCTTCGGGTCTTCCACCCATTCGGCGATGGTGCGCTTGCCCGCAATCTCGGCGATCGAGGTAAGTGCAGCCACGACCGTACGGTCGAGCGCGTCATCCGGCAGGCCCTGGATGATCGAGCCGTCGATCTTGAGGTAGTCGGCCTCGAGCTGGCGCAGGTAGGCGAAGGTTGAAAATCCGGTGCCGAAATCGTCCACCGCGATCTTACATCCCAGCTCGCGCAGCTTGTGCAACAGCGCCTGCACGCCGACGATGTCCTCGATCGCGCGCGATTCTGTGATCTCGAAGATCAACATGGCCGGGTCGATGTCGTACTTCACCACGCGGTCGGTGATGAACTCCACCAGGTTTTCGCTGGCCAGGCTTTGCGCCGACAGGTTGAGCGTGAGTTGCACCGGGCGCGGGCTTTCGCGCGCATCGCGCAGGGCGCGCAACGCGTGTTCGATCACCCAGCGATCGATGTCGGCCATCATGCCGAATCGCTCTGCCGTGGG
>JAKJFB010000010.1 GCA_022705125.1 Pseudomonadota bacterium | reverse complement strand
GGCGGCATAGGCGGCCGACATCGCATCGAGGCGCATCATGTCGGGGAGGCCGGGCAGCCCGACCAGCGGCGTGAAGTCCTGGAAGAAGTGGTGGATGTAGATCATCCAGCCGAGATCGATCTCGCGCGGCCCGGTGGCGACCATCTCCCAGTCGAGCACGGCGCTGGGCTGGAAATCCACGAACAGCATGTTGCCGATGCGCGAGTCGCCCCAGCTCAGCACTTCCGGGCCTTCGTCCTTCGGCCAGTTGGCCTCCAGCCACGCGAAACCGCGCTCGATCAGGGGCGAGCGGATGCCGTCGCCCGCCACCACCCAGTCGTAATAGCTGCGCTGCGAGGCGACGTGACGACGTAGCGCCGTTGCCCCAGCTTCGCGCGGGCGCAGCAGCTCGAGATCCGCGGGGCCGAGCTCGATGGCATGCAGCCTGGCGAGCACGTCCACCGCGCAGCGCTGCAGCCGCTCGCGTTCGCCCGGGCTGGCGCGCAGCAGCCAGGAGTCGAACACGTAGGGCGGCACGTCGGGCGGCGCGTCGCCGTCGGCGCGCTCCATCACGAAGAACGGCGCCCCGAGGTGCGAGGCGTCGGCCTCGTACCACAGCATGCGCGGCACCGGCGCGCTGGAACGCTCGCGCGCGAGTTGCATCACGCGAAACTGCTTCAACAGGTCGTATTCGGGGAAAACCGGCATCGCGCCCGCATCCGGCGGCAGGCGCGCGACGCAGCGAAGCGAACGCTCGACACCGTCCTCGCGCAACTGCAGGTCGAACAGCAGCGTTTCGCTGGACATGCCGTTGCTTTGCGGCGCCGACAGCTCGCCGAGGCGGGCGTCGGCACCGAGTTTCTGCTTCAGCCAGGCTTGCAGGTCGCGCTGCAGATGCGCGCGGTCGCGCGTGGAGGTGATGGGGCGCGCCGAGTCGGTCTTGATCTCCACGAAGCGGATCTCCTGAGGGTATGCGTGCTGGGACGCGCCAGCATAGCGCCGAAGCCGCGCACCGGCGCGATCCTGAGAAAACCGTAATGCGACAGCCGTGCCGCCGTGGTCGCGCCTGGCCCTCAGGCCGGCGCGCCGGCACGGAACAGGCGTGCGATGCGCGCCAGCAGCAGGCGCACGCCGCGCCAGAGCTTCGGCAGCAGCCAGGCCAGCAGCAGCAGGAACAGCGCGGCCACGCCGAGGAACAGCCACGGGTGAAACACCGCGAGCCACATCGCGCCGATCGCCAGCACGTCCTCGCCGAGCGAGGCGCCCCAGTTGCTGAAGGGTTCCGGCGAGGTGTTGAGCAGCAGGCGACCACCGGCCTTGGTCGCGTGCGTCCCGGCAGCAAGTCCCGCGCCGAGGATGCCGGATGCGACGGCGAAGTCCGGGCCGACCGGCGCCGCGGCGGCCGCGGCGAGCAGCCCGCCGGCGGGTATGCGGATGAAGGTGTGCAGCGCATCCCACAGCGAGTCGAGGCCGGGAATCTTGTCTGCCACGAACTCTGCGAGGAACATCGCGCTGGCGGCGCCGAGCACCAGCGGGTGCTGCAGCAGTTCCATCCCGGGTGGCAGCTCGACGCCGGCGAAGCGCCCCAGCAGGCCCAGCACCAGCATCACCGCGTAGAGGTTGATGCCGCTCGCGAGCGCCGCGCCGGCGGCGAGCGCGATGAGCTGCACCGTATCCGCGTACTGTTCCATGGGGCCTCCGGACTGTGCTGCGCCCGATGCGACGGGTATGGGGTGGATGCGGAAGCTACGGCGCAACCCGCGCGCTGCGCGGGGATTTGCCGGTCCAGCGCTTGAACGCATGGCTGAAGCTCGGCGCGTCGGCGTAGCCGAGGCGCAGGGCGATGTCCTCGACCGAGAGTTCCGTCGCCTGCAGGTACTCGAGCGAGAGGTTCTTGCGCACGTCCTCCAGCAGTTCCTTGAAGCTGGTGTCCTCGACGGCGAGCTTGCGCTGGATCGTGCGCGGCGTGGTGCACAGGCGTTCGGCGATGGTCTCCAGGCTCGCGAGCTGGTTCGGCAGCTGCACCAGGTGCTGGCGGATCAGCTCGGCGAAGCTGCCGCCGCGCTCGAGCTCGGCGCAGATGCGTTCGCACTGCGCCGCGAAAACACGTGCCGAGGCGGTTTCGCTCTGCACCAGCGGCTCGCTGAGGAAACTCCCCGGGAAGCGGAAGTCATTGGTCGGGGCGCCGAAGTTGATCGGGCAGCCGAAGAAATCGGCGTAGGCCTGTGCGTAGCCGGGTTCGGGCTGCGCCACGTTGACCTCGATCAGCGGCAGGCGCTTGCCAAGAGCCTCGGCGGCAATGGTGTAAGAGGCCGCGAGCCCGCGGTCGATCATGTACTGGTGGCAGCCGCCCAGGTCGCGCTGCTTGCCGAGCGCGATGATCGCCACCCCGTCCTCGGTGCGCAGCGACCAGTGCATGTAGGTCCAGGTCATCAGGATGTTGCGAAACAGCACGCCGAAGGCATCGACGAGGTTCGAACTCGTCATCACCGCGAGCCCCAGCATGCCGTAGGCCGACAGGTGGTAGCGCGGCCCCAGGCGCAGGCCGAGGTCGGGCTGCTCGAGTTGCGCGAGCGCGCGCTCGGTGAAGCTCAGTTCCTGGGCCGGACTCAGCTTGTAATCCGGGTCGGCCAGCGCGCCCGGCGGGATGCGTGCCGCCGCGAGCATGGCCTCGACGTCCGCGCCGTGCTGGCGCAGCAGGCTGATCAGCGGGTTCAGTCCGTAGATCAGGTGCCGGACATTGCCCGGTTTGGTCCTGGTTTCCAGCAGCATGGGCGGCGGTGCCTGATGGTTCGTTATTGCAATCGCGCTGTCGCAAACTAACAAGTTAATTGTCGTGCGTAAACATCTGCGCGGCGCCCCGGCTCGGCTATAAATGGCAGCCATTGCGATGGCCCAAGCCCATCGCCACGACTTTGCATACCGAGCAACAACTTCAACAGCCGGAAGCAGGAGGTCGCCATGAGCGCCATCGAATGGCCCGAAACCCCGCGGGGCAAGCTCACGATATCGGGGGCAGAGCCGCCGTTGCCGCCCGCGATCGCGGAATTCCAGAAGACGCTGCGCGAGTTCGCGGTGAACGTGATGCGCCCGACGGGCATCCAGCTCGACCGGATGAGCGCCGAGGAGGTCATCGCGCCGGGGTCGCCGTACTGGGACTTGCGCCGCAAGTACCTCGATCTCGGGATCAACATGGAGACCCTCGGCTCGTTCTCGCCCGAGGACTTCAGCGTTGCCTTCCCGCTGATCTTCGAGGAGCTCGGCTACGGTGATGCGGGCCTCGCCATCTCGATGGGAGCGGCGATCCTGCCGATGTATCTCGCGGCCAAGTTCGGCAACCAGTTCCTGCTCGAGCGCTTCCCCGACACCCTGATCGGCTGCTGGGGCATCACCGAGCCCGATCACGGCAGCGATTCCCTCGATCCGAACAAGCAGATCCTCGATGCGCGCGGCCAGTACGGACGCCCCAACTGCGTGGCGACGCTGCGCGGCGACAAGGTGATCATCAACGGCCAGAAGTCGGCCTGGGTGTCGAATGGGCCCATCGCCGAGGTCTGCATCCTCTATTGCGCCGCCGATACCGGCAACGGCCCGGACCCGTACAACGGCTGCGTGCTCGTGCTGCCGATGGATGCGCCCGGCGTGAGCCGCGGCAAGCCGCTGGAGAAGATGGGCCAGCGCGCGCTGCCCCAGGGCGAGATCTTCTTCGACAACGTCGAGCTGTCGAGCGACTACATCCTGGCTGGTCCGGTGGCCTACAAGAAGGCCGTCTACTGCATCCACACCGAAGCCAACGCGCTGATGGGCGGCACCTTCACCGGGGTGGCACAGGCGGCTTTCGACCTCGCGCTGGATTACGCGCACGAACGCAGGCAGGGCGGCGTGCCGATCATCCGCCACCAGTCGGTGCAGCAGCGCCTGTTCCACATGTATCGCAAGGTCGAGATCTCGCGCGCGCTGACGCGCCGCGTGGTGCTGTTCAACAACACCGCGCCGGTTCCGGCGCTGCAGGCCGCGATGACCGCCAAGGTCACCGGCACCCAGAACTGCTTCGATGTCTGCAGCGACGCGCTGCAGCTCTTCGGTGGCAACGGGCTGACGCGCGAATACCCGATGGAGAAGCTGTTGCGCGACGCGCGCGCCTCGATGATCGAGGACGGCTGCAACGAAATCCTGTCGATCAAGGGCGGCTGCTACCTGATCGACGAAGAGCGCCTGCGCGGATGAAACAGAACGCCTGGATCGCCGGCGTCGGCATGACGCACTTCGGCAAGCACATGGACCGCGGGCTGAAGTCGCTCGCGGGCGAGGCCATCACCGCCGCAGTCGCGGATGCGGGGATCGGGCTGAGGGACGTGCAGGCCGCGTGGATGGGCAATGCCGCCGCGGCGGTGATCACCGGTCAGGTGTGCGTGCCCGGGCAGATGGCGCTGCGCGAACTCGGCGTGGGGCGCATCCCGGTGGTGAACGTCGAGAATGCCTGCGCCACGGCGGCGACGGCGTTCCAGCAGGCCTGCACGATGGTGAGCGCGGGACTGTACGACGTGGTGCTCGCCTGCGGCGCTGAAAAGCTCTACCACCCCGACAAGCTGAAGACCTTCTCGGTGTTCAGCGGCGCGGTCGACGTCGAAGCCATGGACCGGGTCGTCAGCGGCATCGCGCGGCGCATCGAGGCGCTGGGCGCGCCGATCGACACCGCGGGCGCCGGCACCACGCGCTCGCTGTTCATGGACATCTACGCGATCTGGGCGCTCTCGCACATGCAGCGCCACGGCACCACGCGCGAGCAGTTCGCGATGGTGTCGGCCAAGAACTCCGTGCACGGCAGCCTGAATCCGAAGGCGCAGTACCGCGACGTGATCACGGTGCAGGATGTTCTGGCCGCGCGCGAGGTCTCGTGGCCGCTGACGCTGCCGATGTGCTCGCCGATCGGCGACGGCGCGGCCGCGGCAATCATCGTGAGCGAACGCAAGGCACGCGAACTGGGCATGCGGCGCGCCATCAGGGTGGAGGCCTCGCAGCTGAGCAGCGGCTGGGATTTCGCCGAGGGCGAGGAATCGGTGGCCGAGGGCTCGGTGCGCGCGTTGTACGAGGCCACCGGCATCGGCGCGCCCGACATCGACTGCATCGAGTTGCACGACGCCTCCGCGCCATCCGAGCTGATGTACTACGAGTACCTCGGGCTGTGTGCGAAGGGCGAGGGCGGGCGTTTCGTGCAGGAGGGCCACTCGCGCCTCGGCGGTTCGAAGCCCGTGAACACCTCGGGCGGACTGATGCGCAAGGGGCACCCGATAGGCGCCACCGGGCTGGCGCAGATCGTGGAGCTCACCGAGCAGCTGCGCGGCGAGGCCGGCGCGCGCCAGGTCGCCGGAGCGAAGGTCGCGCTCGCCGAGAACGGCGGCGGCTACATCGGCACGGATGCCGCGGCGATGGTGCTGACGCTGCTGTCGCGCTGAGCGGGGCGGCACCGCGCACGGTGCCGGGCGGGCAGCGGGCCGCGCGGGAACATGACAACAACAGGGGCAGATCGCACACGTGAGTGACGAGCGCATTCTCGCCAATCTGATCGCCAGGCAGGCGGTCGAACATCCGGACCTGGATGTGCTGACCTTCGTGGACGTGACGGCCGATGGCGGATTCGCCGAGGAGATCCGCAGCTTCCGCGAATTGCGCGACAACGGGCAGCGCGTGGCGCAGGCGCTGGGCGATGCCGGCATGCAGGCCGGGGATCGCTTCGCACTGTTGATGCAGAACCACCCCGAGTTCGTCGACGCCATGGTCGGCTCGAGCATCGCCGCTACCGTGTTCGTGCCGATAGACCCGCGCACGCGCGGCGAGAAGCTCGCGTTCATGCTCGGATTTTCCGGATGCCGCGGCGTGATCTGCGCCGATTATGCGCTCGGCCACCTGATGGCCGTGATCCGCGAGCTGGTGGAGATACGCTGGGTCTGGGTGCTGCGCACGGGGGCCGTGCAGCACCTGCCTGCATCGGGCGTGAGCCCGCGCTGGCTGGACGAGGTGCTGCCTGTCGCGGTCCCCGCGCTGCCGGTGGCGGTGGACAGCCCCGAGCAGACCATGCAGATGCTGTTCACCTCCGGTACCACGGGCGATCCGAAGGCGATACTCGCGAACTACCTGCGCTTCCATGCGGTGGGCTCCATCGGGCCGCTGATCGGCTGGAGCGCCGCGGACGTTTTCTACACCGGGCTGTCGCTCACGCATGCCAACGCGCAGCTGATCACGCTGGGCAACGTGCTGACACTGGGCGCGCGCGGCGTGATCAGCCGCCGCTTCACCAAGTCGCGCCTGTGGGACATCTGCCGCCGCTACGGATGCACCACCTTCAACCTGCTCGGCGGCATGACCACCGCGGTCTACAGCGAGCCGCCGCGCGCCGACGACGCCGACAACCCCGTGCGCCTGGTGCTGAGCGCCGGCATGCCCGCCGCGATCTGGCAGAAATTCGCGCAGCGCTTCGGCGTGCAGATCTTCGAGTTCTACGGCGCGGCCGAGGGCGGCATGAGCTTCAACCCGCCCGGCGTCGGTCCGGTCGGCAGCATCGGCAAGCCGCCGCCCACGCTGGAGGCGAGGATCGTCGACGAAGACGACCGCGAGTGCGCCCCGTTCGAGCAGGGCGAGATCGTGTTCCGCAACGCCGATGGCAGCTGCCCGCCCGTCGAGTACTTCCAGAATCCCGAGGCTTCCGCGAAGAAGACCGCCGGCGGCTGGCTGCGCATGGGCGACGTGGGCCATCGCGATGCCGGGGGCTGGCTCTACTTCGACTACCGCAAGGGCGGCGGCATCCGCCACAACGGTGATTTCGTCAACGTCGCCTTCGTCGAGAAGGCCATCGCGGAGCACCCCGGCGTCGATGACGTCTTTGTCTACGGGATCGAGGCCGATTCCGGCGTTCCCGGCGAGAAGGACGTGGTGGCCGCGGTGGTTCCCGCGCCCGGCGCCGCGTTCGACGTGGCCGAGCTCTACCGCCACTGCCGCGCGGCACTCGAATCCAACTTCGTGCCGGGCTACATCCAGCTCATGTCCGAGATTCCCAAGACGGCCTCGGAAAAGCCGCAGGAGCGCTTCTGCCTGGAGCACTTGCGCACCCACCCCGAAGCCGTGTTCACCGAAAGCAGCACCAGCGAACCCTTGCGGAGAAAATCATGAACGCCGAAGTCGTCGTCTACGGAGCCAGCGGATATACCGGCAAGCTGATTGCCTGGCATCTGGCCGAGCGCGGAATTCCCTTTATCGCCGCGGGCCGCAATGCCCGTCGCCTGGCCGAGCAGATGGCGAAGGTGCCGGAGCTCGCCGGGGCGCGCTACGAGTGTGTCGCGGTGGAGCATGAAGAGGCCGCGCTCGCGAAGCTCTTCAGCGGCAGGAAGGTGGTCTACAACGTCGTCGGGCCGTTCATGCAGCTCGGCGACCCCGTGGTGAAGGCCTGTCTTGCCGCGGGCTGTCATTACCTCGACACCACCGGCGAGCAGGACTGGATGCTGCACCTCAAGCGCAGCTACGGCCCGGACTTCGCGCAGAAGGGCCTGCTGCTGGTGCCGGCCTGCTCGTGGATGTGGCTGGCCGGGCAGCTCGCCGCGGAAGTGGCGCTGGAACACCCGGGCATCGACAGCCTCGACATCTGCTATCTCGCCGACTCGAACACCAGCGTCGCCTCGACGATGTCGTTCCTGCGCATGCTGACCAAGGACCAGTTCTTCCTCGAGCACAACCGGATGTGCACCTGGCCGCAGGCCACGGCTTACCCGGTGTCGATCCCGGGCGTGCACCGCGTGCTGAATGCACTGCCGTGGAGCGGCGGCGGCGAGCCGGTTTGGTACGAGGACGATGCGCGCGTGCGCAACTGCAGCGTGCTGGTGGCGTTTCGCAACCAGGCGATGCTGCAGGCCATCGTCGACATCCTGGTGGAGTTCGAGCACAAGCACAAACACCTGCCGGTCGCGGAGCAGGAGAAGATCACCAACGAGCTCGGCAACCAGCTGGTATCGGTGGAGCCCGAGCGCGAGAGCCCCGCCCTGAACCGCAGCCTGCTGTGCTGCCACGGGCGCGGCGACACCGAATCGGTCAGCGTGGTGTTGCGCGGCAATTCGCCGTACATCCAGACCGGAGTATTCGCCGCCGAGGCGTGCCGCAAGATCCTGCTCGGCACGCACCGCGGCAAGGGATTCATGTCGCCGGCCGGCGCCTTCGGTGCGCGCGAGATGATCGCGGCGATCGCTGCCAGCGGACAGCTCGCGTGGGATACGCGTACGGTCTGAACGGATCGCCGCGATGATGAATAGCAATGCAGGAGTGTCTGGCGCACGGCCGCCGGGGGGAAGCGCTTGAAGACGATCAGGCAACGTATCTCGGCGTTCACGATACGCCATGCGGGCAAGGTGCTGCTGCTGCTGGCGCTGGTCACGGCGGTGTTTGCCGCGGGGCTGCCGCGCGTGGAGCTGCGCACCATTTTCTCGGATCTCTTCCCGAGCAATCATCCCTTCGTGCAGACCTTCCGCGACCACCCGAACTTCGGCAACCCGCTCACCGTCACGATCATGGTCAAGCGCAAGGACGGCGACATCTACAACGCCGAGACGCTGCAGAAGATCTGGAACATGACGCGGGACATCGACCTCACGCCCGCGGTCGACCATGACCAGGTCCTGTCCATCTCGACGGAGAAGGCGCGTTTCCAGGAAGCCACGCCCTTTGGCATCGACAGCCAGCCGCTGATGGGCGACCACGCGCCGGCCACCGCGGAGGAGATCGCCGAGTTTCGCCGCCGCGTGGAGAAATCGCCGAATTCGCGGCAGTTCCTGATCTCCGCCGACGAGTCCGCCACGCTGATCCGCGCCACCTTCATCGAGCGCTTGCTGGATTACGGCGAGAGCTTCGAGTACGTGCAGGCGCTGGTGGAGCGCGAGCGCGACGCGAACCACGAGGTCTACGTCGCCGGGCAGCCCGTGCTGACCGGCTGGGTGTACCGTTACGAGAAGCAGATGTTCGGCATCTTCGCCGTGACCATCACGGCACTGCTGCTCTCGCTGATCGTCTACATGCGCAATGTCGCGGGCGTGATCGGGCCGCTGGTGACCAGCGCCACCGCGGCGATCTGGGGTTTCGGCTTCGTCGGCTGGCTGGGCATGCCGATCGAGCCGCTGATCATGGTGGTGCCGCTGCTGCTCATCGCGCGCTCGTTCAGTCATTGCGTGCAGTTCACCGAGCGCTTCTACGAGGTCTATCACCACGTGCGCGACAAGCGCAAGGCGGCCGAGATCTCGATGGGCGTGATGATGGCGCCGGGAACGCTCGGCATCGTCACCGACGCGGCGGGCCTGTTCCTGATCGCGATCGCCCCGATTCCGGCAATGGAGCGCTTCGCGCTGTTCTGCGGCTTCTGGGCGCTGATGCTGATCCCGACCAACGTCATCATGTCCGCGCTGCTGCTCACCTTCCTGCCCGAGCCGCGCAACGTCGCCGCGATCATCGGTGAGGACGGGAAGCACTCGCCGCTGCACGCCGGCATCAAGCGCCTGCTGGGGGTGACGGGCTCGCTGAGCCACGGTCGCAAAGGGCGCGTGCTCGCCGTGGTCGTGCTGGTGGTGACGGTACTGGCGGTAGTGAAGCTCGGGGACCTGAAGGTCGGCAATCCGGTGGAGGGCAGCAGCCTGCTGTTCGAGGATTCGGAGTACAACGTCGCGGTGGGGAACATCAACGCGCAGTTTCCCGGGCTGAACACGCTGGAGATCGTGTTCGAGGCCAAGGAGGCGAGCAGCGTGCGCCGCGTGATGCACCAGGCCGACACCATCGCGACGATGAACGCGCTGCAGCGCATCGTCGAGAACGACGAGCCCCCGCCCATGGCGACCCTGTCATTCGCCGATTATCTGCCCGAAGCCAACCGCCTGTTCAGCGGTGGCAATCCGAAATGGGCGCCGCTCGATCCGAGCGACGAATCGGTCGCCGCGGCCGCGGGCGCGGTGCTGTTCGGCACCAGCCCGAAGGCCTTCCTGCACGTCACCGATTTTATCCAGGAGAACGGCACGGTCTCGCTCTGGTACAAGGACAACAAGCAGGAGACCGTCGATCGCGCACTGGCGCAGGCGCGCGCCGCGGTCGAGAAGGTCGGCGCGGAGCACGAGAATTTCCGCATCCGCCTCGCCACGGGCACCATCGCGCTGCAGCAGTCGATCAACGACACGGTGGACCGGTACCAGTACATCATCATGGCGCTGCTGAACGTCGTGATGCTGTTCAGCTGCGCCTATGCCTACCGGTCCTTCGTCGCGGGCATCCTGCTGCTGATTCCGGTCAATCTATCGAACGTGCTGCTTGGCGCGGTGATGGTCTCGATGGGCATCGGACTGGACGTGAACACCTTGCCGATCACCGCGATCGGCATCGGCGTGGGCATCGATTACGGCATCTACCTGCTCAGCCGCATCTGCGAGGAATACCAGCTGCACGAGAGCTACGAGAAAGCGATCGCGGAGGCGGTCGGCACCACCGGAAAGGCGATCTTCTTCACCGCGACGATCGTGCTGATCGCGATCCTGCCGTGGTATTTCCTCTCGGAGCTGAAATTCCTCGCCGACATGGGCCTTCTGCTGGTCATGGTGATGCTGATCAACATGGTGATCGCGCTGCTGGTGCTGCCGCTGCTGGTGTGGCTGTTCAAGCCGAAGTTCGTCGGTTCGAAGGACCTGCTGGTCGGCGAGGGCGTGGACCTGTCGGATTACGCGACGTGAGAATGGTTTCGATAACGAGTATTTCCACTGGAGGACTGACCCATGCGCATCAGAAAATATGACTTCAACTACAGTCGCCGTGCCTTCCTGGACAAGATGGCGACCGGCGCGATGGCCGCCGGCGTGCTGAGCCCGCTGTGGCCGCTGATCGCGCGCGCCGGCGACATCACCAAGGCCTACCCCGAGGAACTGCTGTCGATCGAGGCGTACACCAAGGGCAAGATCAAGACCGGAGACCTGATCACCGCCGACAACGTCGAGCACGTGAAGGACCTGCTCGACCCGGTGGCCTATGTGCACGTGAGCCAGATGGGACGCCAGATCCGCATCGTGAAGACCACCACCGACGCCACGCGGCTGTTCCCGAGGAAGTATCTCGAGGCGACGCTGAGGAACCAGGGCAAGGCGCGGCTAGATGCCGACGGCAATGTAGTCACCGCCGAGGGCAAGCCGTGGATCGGCGGCAATCCGTTCCCGGATCCCAAGGACGGGCTGGAGGCCTTCTCGAACCTGACCCTGTCCTGGGGCCGCCACGACAACTCCTTCTACGCGGTGCGCGACTGGGACATCGGGCCCGACGGGGACCTGCAGTACGAATACGACTTCTGCTGGGCCGAGCAGAACACCGTGGCGCTGGTGGGGGAGAACGGTCCCTACATGCCGGGCCACGAGGACAAGCTGCGCTTCCAGTCGGTGTGGTTCACGTATCCCAACGACTCCAAGGGCACCTCCTTCCTGAATACCTGGTACTACGACCAGCGCAAGTTCCCCGACCTGCAGGGTTACCTGCCGGCGTTCAAGCGCGTGCGCCGATTCCCCACCAACCAGCGCTTCGAACCGCTGGTGCCCGGAATCACGCTGTTCCTGTCCGATGCCTGGGCAGCCGGTGACCCGATGCTGACCTGGGGCAACTACAAGGTGATCGGTCGCCAGCCGATGCTCGGCGCGGTATCCGAGAACTGGATGGGACCCGACACCAACTACGAGCGCCCGGTTCACGGCGGTGCCAAGGGCAAGACCTTCATGGAGACCGCGATGGAACTCGTACCCGAGACCATCGTGATCGAGGCCGAGCCCACCGGCTACCCGCGCGCGCCGGTCGGCAAGAAGCGCGTGTGGATAGACACGCGCAACATGATGTACGTGGCCTACGTGACCTACGACCGCCGCGGCGAACTCTGGAAGAGCTTCGAGCCGGCTTACTCGGTCTACGAAAAGGGCGACCAGAGGCTGATGGATGGCGCCGAGCCGGCGTGGTCGTGGACGCACGTGCACTGCCACGACGTGCAGACCAACCGCATGAGCCGCTTCGTGCAGGCCGAGGAAGTGCGCGGCGGTTTCCGCTCCGGCTTCAACATCGAGGGCATGTACGACAAGTACCTCACGATGCAGGCGCTCCTGAGGATGGGTACCTGATGCGCCGGCGACGGGAGCCGGCCCGCAGCTGCGCGACGCTGCTGCTGACGGCGCTGTGCTGCGCCGCGGCCCGCGCAGCGGAGCCCGTCGTGCTGCACCAGGGCATCGTGCACGATGCGCTCTACGACGTGTGCTTCGATGCGCGCGGCGCGGTGGCGGTGGGTGCGGCGGGCGTGGTGCTGAAGAGCAGCGACGCGGGCGCGAGCTGGCAGCCCCAGCCGCAGGAGGCCACGGCACTCGCGCTGCTCGGGGTTGCCTGCACCGACGAGAGGCGGCTCGCGGTCGGGCAGGCCGGGACCGTGCTGGTCGATGACGGCAACGGCTGGCGCAAGGTCGAAACCGGCACCGAGCAGCGCCTGCTGGCGGTTGCCATGAACGACTCGGGGCTGGCGGTCGCGGTGGGCGGATTTGGCGCCGTGATGCTTTCCCGTGACCACGGCGAAAGCTGGGAACCGGTCGTCTTCGACTGGCCGGCGCTGGTGGAGGATTTCGCCGAGCCGCATCTCTACGACGTCGCGGTCGCCGAGGATGGCGCGATCACGCTGGTCGGCGAGTTCGAGATCGTGATGCGCTCGCCCGACGGCGGCGCCACCTGGGCCCGCGTGCACAAGGGCGATGCCTCGCTGTTCGGGCTGCACATCGGGCCCTCGGGAGTGGGCTACGCGGTCGGGCAGGAAGGACGCATCCTGCGCAGCGCCGACGGCGGCGCGAGCTGGGAGGCGCTGGCAGCGCCGGTCGACGCACCGCTGCTGGGGGTTTGGGCCTCCGCCGACGATCGCGTGCTCGTGAGCGGCATGCGCACCATGCTCGCGGGCAGTGCGGGCGGCGCAAGCTGGCGCCGGCTCGAAGGTGCCGACATCGCGACCGGGTGGTATGCCGCCCTCGCGCCGGCAACGGCGGATGCGCAGCGCATCGTCAGCGTCGGCAACGCTGGCCGCGTGCTGGGTTTCGCGCCGACGGTCACGGCAGAAGAAGACGATAAACACCAACCATGATGGAGGCTTCCATGAGCAAACCACGCAGACTCGCTGCAGCGATACGCGGTGTCACGCTGGTCTCGGCGGCGCTCGCCGCGCCCGCGGCGCTCGCGCTGGACCTGAACGTCTCGGGCTTCATCCGCCAGGAGATGGCCTACAAGATCACCGACGACGAGAACCCGTTCAACCAGCAGGGCAACCTGTACAACGGCAAGCCGGTGGACAACTTCGTGCACGGCCTCTATGGCCTGCCACCGGAGATCACGCGCCCCGATTACTCCGAGTCCAACGACTGGAACCTGCAGGTGACGCGCGGCGAACTGGATGTCGCGGCAACCTTCAGTGAACACCTGACCGGTGCCATGAAGGTGCGCGCCTACTACGACCACGGTGTCTACGACGATTTCGGCGACGTGAATTTCTTCGAGGTACCGTACCGCGGGGATTGCGCGACCCGCCTCGAGGTCTGCGGCGACGACTACATGATCGACCTGCCGTCGCTGTACCTCGATTACACCAACGGCGGCTTCTGGACGCGCATCGGCAACCAGCAGATCGCCTGGGGCGAGTCGATCTTTTTCCGCGTGCTGGACGTTCCGAACGGCCTCGACCTGCGCCGACACAGCTTTCTCGACTGGGCCTCGGAGGAATATTCCGACGAGCGAGTGCCGGGGCTTGGCATTCGCTCGAGCTACCGCTTCCAGAACAACTGGGAGATCGAGGGCTTCGCGCAGGAATTCAACCCCACGATCTACGCCAACGAGAACACGCCCTACAACGTGATCGCCTCGCAGTTCGTGGTGCAGCAGGAAGAGACCTTCGACGAGGTCGACGATGAATGGAACTTCGGCGCGCGGCTGCGTGGCCAGATCGGCGAGCTGGGGCTGCAGTTCATCGCGGTCAGCCGGCGCAATCCGGATGGCGCGTTCCGCTGGACCACGTCCAAGGTGAACCCCTTCGTCGCGGCCGGTATCGGCGCGGCCGACCCCGATCTGGGCGGCGTGACGCTTGGGCAGTTGCTGGCGCAGACGCCGTTCCAGCCCTTCACCGGCCAGGGCGTGTTCACCGCGCGCGAGTGGTTCGACTATTCGGGCATGGCGCGGCTCAACGGCGCCAACCTGCAACAGTTGCTTGACGACTTCCCCGCGGCCAAGGCCCTGACGGGTGCCAACGGTCTGCCGACCACCGGGGTCGACAATCTCGCGACCTCCACGCTGGTGCTCGATGCCTTCTTCTCGCCCATCCTCGGCCTCGGCGACCTGCGCGGCCACATCGAGCGCAAGTTCCATCGCGAGGAGATCTTCGGCATAGGCATGAACTACATGTTCTATGCCGAGCCGGATTCCCTCCTCGACCAGCTGATCGTGCGCTTCGAGGCGACTGTCACGCCGGACAAGATGTTCACCGATCCTTCGCTCGGGCAGGAATTCCTCGAGGAAACCGAGTGGGCGACCTCGCTGGTGTTCGAGAAGTACCAGCGCTTCTCCGAGACCTTCCCGGCGACGTACATGGTGCTGCAGTGGTTGCACAAGTCCGAGAGCGACCTGTTCGGGCGTCATCTCGATGGCTTCGACGGGGATGCGAGTCGCTCGCCGCCCGCCGGCCGTGACCAGTTCGACGCGATAGCCTTCGCGATGCAGCAGCCCTCGCCGACGCTGATGTGGCGCTTCGACCTTGCGGTGCTCTACGACGTGGAGGGCGGCATCCTGGTGCAGCCCGGCGTGCGCTGGAAGCCCTCGAAGTCCTACACGGTCGAGCTCTACGCGAACCTGCTGGAAGGGGATAACAACGACTCCATGGGCACGTTCCAGTGGTCCGATGAGGTCGGCTTGCGCCTGGGCTATCAGTTCTGATGGACGTGCTCGAGCAGGGCATGTCGCTGGCGCGCCTCGGCGGACCGGTGGTCCTGGTGCTATTGGCGATGTCGGTGGTTGCCCTGGCGGTGTCCGCTTTCAAGATGCTGCACATCGGCACGCTCACGCGCGGCTCGGGCGTGGCGGAGCGGGCGCTCGATCACTGGGTGCGTGACGATACCGATGCGGCGCTCGCGCTGCTGGGACGCACGCGTGGCGAGGCGCCGGCGCTGCTGCGTGACGGCATGCAATGGCTCGGCGCCGGCAAGCCCGCGCCGAGCGTGCGCGAGGAGCTGGTGCGCCGCGCCACGCGCCTGCTCGCGGATGCGGGCAACCTGCTCGGCGTGATCGAACAGGTGGCGTACCTCGCGCCACTGCTCGGGCTGCTCGGCACCGTGCTCGGGATCATCGACGTGTTCCAGGGTCTCGCGGCGCACGCGGATGCGAGCGCGGGAACGCTCGCGGGCGGCATCTGGGAAGCACTGCTCACCACCGCGGTGGGGCTGTGCGTCGCGGTGCCGTTCGCGATCGTGCACGCGGCGCTCGAGAACCGCATCGAGCGCTTCCGTGCGCGCATGGAGGACGCGCTGACGCGGCTGTTCACCGTCACCTTGTACCGGGCTGGTTGAGACGCGGGAGGCACGCCGATGCTGCAGTCCGTCCGGCATGCACACTCCGCCAAGCGCGTTGCGATGACGCCGCTGATCGATATCGTGTTCATCCTGCTGCTGTTCTTCATATTGCAGAGCAATTTCACGCAGTTCCGCGAGCTGCTGCTGCCCGTGCCCGCGACGGCGGAGGGCGCGCGGGAGGGCCCGCGCCAGCTGCGAATCGAGGTGGGCGCAGACGGTCGCCTCTGGATCGACGGCGTGACGCTCGCCGCCGGCGGGCTCGGGGAGTTCCTGGATGGCCGGGAGCTGCCTGGCGCAACGCCCGTGGTGCTGGTCGCGGCACCCGCGGTGCCGGTGCAGCTGCTGGTCGATCTCTGCGACACGCTGCGCTCGCGCAAGCTCCAGGGGATCGATATCCGCGCGCTGGAGGCGCCCTAGCGCCATGATCCGCCTGGGACGGCCGGCGCGGCGCGCCAAGGACCACGACGACAAGCTCGTGCCGATGATCAACGTGATCTTCCTGCTGCTGATGTTCTTCCTGATCGCGGGCAACCTGAAACCGCTGTTCAGCGAGGAGCAGCTCATACCGCTTTCGCGCAGCGAGGCGCTGCGGGCGCACGCGCGGATCGAACTTTCCCTGGCGCGCGACGGCGTGCTGACGTGGGGCGACGAGGCGATGGGCGCGGCGCAGCTGGGCGCGCGCCTGCGCGCGCTGCCCGATGGCGTGCCCGCCGCGCTCAGCCTGCGTGCCGACGCGCGCGCGCAGGCCTCGGCGCTGCTGCCCGTGCTCGATGCAATGCGTGGCGCCGGCGTGCAGCGTATTGCCATCGTCACGCTGCGCCGCTGAGGCCGATGCGCCCGCGCCGCCTGCTGCTCTGGATCGCGCTGCTCGCCGCTTCGCTCGTGCTGCATTTCGCGTTGTCGTGGCAGGCCGGGCGCGAGCTCGGGCTGCCCGGCGCCGGGGAGCCCGAGCAGGCGAGCGTCGCCGGGATACGGCTGGCGCCGCAACCGCCCGAGCCGGAGCGCGAGGAGCTGGTGTTCGAGGCGCCTCCCTCCATGGTCCAGCCCGCGGCGCTGCTCGCCTCGACCGCTGCCGTGGCGCCGCCGCCGAACGTCAACCTCGCGCTGCGCGCCGCGGCCGGAGCGGGCAGCGAGATGCCGATGCCGGCGCCGGTGCAGGGCTTTGGACTGCAGCAGGCGCGCGGCATGGGCGCTGCGGGCTTCGGCACGGGTATCGGCAACGGGCTGAGCAATTCGAGCAACCGCTTCGCGGCCTACGTGCAGGGCCTGCGCGACACCGGCCTCGACGTGGTGTTCGTGATCGATGCCACCGGCTCCATGGACTGGGTGCTGGTGGAAGTCAGGAAGCGCGTCGCTGACATCGCCGATGCCACGCGCTCGCTGGTGCCGCTCACGCGCTTCGGCGTGGTGGCCTACCGCGACCGCGACGACCCCGGGTTCGTGGTGCGCGAGCAACCCCTGACCTTCAGCCTCGCGAAGCTCGCGCGCTTCGTCGACGCCCTGCGCGCCGAGGGCGGCGGCTCGTGGCAGGAGGCGGTGGATGCCGGGCTCGAGGCCGCGGTGAACCGCGCCGGCTGGCGTCCCGGCGCCAAGCGCGTGGTGTTGCTCATCGGGGACGCACCGCCGCACGAGAAGGACATGGAGCGCACGCTGGCACTGGCGCGCGAACTCGCGCGCGCCGGCGGCGAGATCTCGGTGCTCGATGTCAGCAACGACGCCAATCCCGCGCTGATCGAGGCGAGCCTGGGGCGCAAGGTCAATCGCGCGCTCTACCGCGAGCGCCCGATGCTGCAGTACGAGAGCATCGCGGAGGCCGGTGGCGGCACGGCGGCGACCATGGATGGCGACATCCGCATCACGCGCCAGCTGGTCTCGCTGATCATGGGCGGGCAGTTCTCCGCCGAGATGAGCCTGCTGCTGGAGGGGCTGTGATGCGAGGGGCGCACTCCACCGCCGCCGCGCTGCTGGCGCTGCTGATCGCTTGCGTGGCGCTGCTGGCGCGTGGCGAGGACGACGCCGTCCACGCCTTCGCCGCGCAGTTGCCCGAGGCCGCGCAATGGGACGCCGCCCGCTTCAGTGAGCGTGCGGATGCCTTCGGCAAGCTGGTGAGCGCGGCGCGCGACGCCATGGCTGGTGCACCGGCGCAGCAGCGCCTGCGCGCACTCGGGGACGAACTGCACGCTGCCTGCCGCGCCAGGATCCGTGCGCTGGAGGCCGCGACCGGCGAGGACGAGGCGAAACTCGAGGATCTCTACCGCTCGGAGCAGTGGTACGCGATCAACTACGCGCTCGCCGCCGTACGCTACTGGCAGGCGTGGATCGATCTCGCGCTTGCCGGGACCGCCGGCGACGACGCAGCGCGCCTGCCGGCGTTGTCGCGAGCCGAACGCGGTTTCCAGTCCACCGCGGTGCGCATCCTGTACCCGGGGCTGGTCTACGGCAGCTGGCTCGGCATGGCCTATGTCGAGCGCTTGCGCGGCGATGATGCGGCGGCGCAGAGCCGCCTGGAGCTGCTCGCCGGCGCGCTCGCCGCCGATCCCGGCAACCCGCTCGCGAAACTGGTCGCCGACGAGTTCGCGTTGCTCGCCGTGCGGCGCGGCGAGGCCGTGAGCGCGTTGCCGGCGGGCAAGGGCAGGCTGGAACCGGCTCTCGCGCGCCGCCTGCAGGAGGAAGCCTTCGCCCTGCTGGAAAAGCGCCGCAGCGACGGCATCGCGGCACTGGAGGCCGCGGAGCGCCTGCGCCGCCTGGTCGATGCGGGATACCTCGACGATGCCTTGCTCGCGCGGATGCTCGCCTGGCGCAACGAGCTGGTCGGGCGCGATGTGGGCACCATCGGCCTGCTGCTGGACGCCGAGTACGCCGCCGCGCACGAGCAGTACGAAACCGCCGTGTTGAAGTACCGCGAGTTCGCGGCCAAAGGCGGTTTCGAACTGCCCATCGACAGCGCGCCGTTGCGCTACAACTACGCCGTCGCGCTGCATCGCCTGGGCTACGAACGCGAGGCCCTCGAGGTGGCGATGCAACTGCGCGAGGACCGCGCCGTTGGTCCGGCGGCGCGCAAGCTCGTCTTCCTGGCCGCGGAGCGCATCAACCGCGATCAACCCGGCGCCGCGAACCGCGCCGCCCTGAGTCGTGCCGCGCGCGACTTCCTTGCGGCCTCGCCCGATGACCAGGACGCCGCCTTCGCGCACCTGGCGCTCGCCGGCGGCGGTGACGTCGCGGCGCGGACTCACCTGGCCGCGGCGCGCCGCGATTCGCGCACGCGCGCCGCGGTGGAGGGCGTGCGCCTCGATGCCGCGGTTGTCGCGTTCACCGCTGCGGCGGCGCGCAATGACCTGGCCGCGCGCGCCAGCGCCGCGCGTGAGGCGCTGGCGGCCATCGATGCCCTGCCGCGCGCCGAGCGGCACGCGCTGCCGTTGCGCGTGCTCGCGTTGCAGATGCGCGTCGCCAGCGGCGATACCGGCGAGCGCACCTTGCGCGAGCTGCAGGAGCTGCAACTCGCCGCGGGCACCGATGCCGCGCTGCTGCGCGTGCTGGCGTGGAGCAGGCTGCGCGCGCTGTCCGGCGATGCGCTGTCGGGGTACATCGGCGCGCTGGGGCGCCCGCCGTCCACCGCCGATGCGACCGAACTGGTGGCGTTCCTGCAGGAGCGCGAGCAGGCACGCGATTTCGCGACACTGCAGGAGCTGGCGGAGCGCGCGCTGCCGGCCTTCGCATCGCAACCCGACGTGGCGCGCCAGCTGGTGCTGATGCGTCATCGCGCGCTCACCGCGCTCGAGCGGGAGCAGGAAGCGTTCGTCGTTGCGCAGGAGATGGTCCAGGCCTACCCGGATTCGGGCGATGCGTGGCTCGCCTACGCCGAAAGCGCCGGGCGCAGCGGCGACACCTTCGCCGCCGATCGCGCCTGGGCCCGGATCGCCACCGCCACACCCGAGGGCTCCGACCGCTGGCTCGATGCCACGTTGCGCCGCGTGGCCTTGCTGTCGCGTACCGCGGGCGCGCAAGCTGCGCACTGCGATCTGCTGGCCCGCGCGGGCCTGTACCGGGAGCGCATGAATGCCGCGCTCGGCAAGCAACTCGCCGAACTGGAGCGGGAGAATCGCTGCGATGGCTAGCTGTGGTGGTGCGCGGGTTCGAGCATGCAGGAGCCTCGCCGCGGCGCCGGGCGATGGTCTCTCGTATATGGCGCACAAACCAGCGCAGGAGGGAGCAGCGCCATGGTAAGGATCCGCAAGTACCACGCCGACTACTCGCGCCGGCTGTTCCTGCAGCGGCTGGGGCAGGGAATGCTGGCCACGGGCGTGCTGATGCCGCTGTGGCAGGCGATTGCGCAGGACGGGGACAGCGCGCGCGCGTATCCGGACGAAGCGCTGTCGCTCGAGGCTTACACGAAGGGCAAGGTGAAGGCCGGCGACGTGATCAGCGCCGGCAACGTCGAGTATGTGAGGGACCTGCTCGACCCGATCCAGTACCTCCAGGTCGCGCAGATGGGCCGCCGGCTCGACGTGCTGGACACCACCACGGACATCATGCAGCTGAGCCCGTGGGAGTATGTCGAAGCGACGCTGCGCAACAAGGGGCGCGCACGCTTCGCCCCGGATGGCAACGTGGTCACCGACGAGGGCAGGCCTTGGATCGGCGGCAACCCGTTTCCCCAGCCCGGCAGCGCGCTCGAGGTATTCGCGGGCATCACGCTGAGTTGGGGCCGGCACGACGTGTCGCTGTACGCGACAAAGGAAGAGGACCTCGACGACGACGGCGACGTGGCGTACCGCTACGAATCGGTGTGGACCGAGTTGTCGCCGGTGGCGCGCGTTTCGCTGGATCCAAAGCCCTACTGGCCCGGACACGAGGACAAGCTGCGCTACCAGTCGATCCTGTTCCTGTCGCCGAACGATGTGAAGGGCACCTCCTTCCTGAACATCTGGCACTACGACCAGAACCGCTATCCCGACCTGTTCGGCTACCTGCCCGCCTTCAAGCGTGTCAGGCGCTACCCCACCAACCAGCGCTTCGAACCGTTGATTCCCGGCTCCACGCTGTATCTCTCGGATGCCTGGGCCGCTGGCGACCCCTTCCTCACCTGGGGCAACTACCGCATCGTGCACCAGGGGCCGGCACTGGGCGCCGTCTCGCGCAGCTGGAACGCGACGCACCCGAACTGGGAGCACACCACGCATGGCGGTGCGAACGGGCTGTCGTTCTGGGATACCGCGGTCGAATTCATCCCCGAGGCCATCGTGGTCGAGGCCGAGCCGGTGAAATACCCGCGCGCGCCGGTCGGCAGGAAACGGGTGTGGTTCGACGCGCGCACGCTGCTGCCGCTCAGCATGGTGAGCTTCGACCGCCAGGGGAAGATGTTCCGCTCCTTCGATGGCGCGTTCTCGCTGTACAGCGACGGCAGCAACGCGGTGATGGATGGCGCGCATCCGTACTGGTCCTGGACGCGCGTGCACGCGCACGACGTGCAGACGAACCGCATCACGCGCCTGCAGCAGGTGCGCGAACTGCCCGGCGGCTACCGCACCACCGTGAACGACCAGGGCGTCTACGAGAAATACCTGACCCAGTCCGCGTTGCAGCGCCTGGGCAGCTGAGCAGAAATTTTGCAGGGGCGCGCCATGCGCGCGGCCATCGGGTTTCACAAGAGAGGAGATCTCCGCATGACACGCAAGCACAAGCTCTGGGCCCTGATGCCCGCACTGCCAAAGGACCTGCTGGTGGCCAGCGTGCGCCAGTACGAGGACGCCGGTCTCGAAGGCGTGTGGTCGCCGCAGCTCTACGGCGCGCCATTCGTGCCGCTGGCGGCCGCGGCCGCGGTGAGCGATCGTCTGAAGCTCGGCACCGGCGTGGCGCTCGCTTTCGTGCGCAGCCCGCTGGAGACCGCGAGTTGTGCGCTGGACCTGGACATGATCTCAGGCGGGCGCGCGGTGCTCGGCATCGGGCCGAGCATCAAGTGGTGGAACGAGGACTGGTACGGCGTGCGCTACGGCAAGCCGCTCGCGCACCTGCGCGAGGTGATCGGCGCCGTGCGCCAGATCATCGCCAAGGGGCACACCGGGGAGCTCGGGCGCATCGACGGCGAGTACGTGAAGCTCGACCTCGAGCGCTTCAAGCTGCTCGCGCCGCCGCTGCGCACCGAGATCCCGATCTACATCCCGGCCGTGTTCGAGAAGACCTGCGAGATGGCCGGCGAGATCGCCGATGGCCTGCCGGGGCACCCGATCTGGAACGCGAAATGGGTGCGCGACAAGGTCGCGCCGCACCTGGCCAACGGGCTCGCACGCTCGGGTCGAGCGCGCAGGGACTTCGACCTCAACCTGTTCCTGTTCGTCGCGGTGAACGAGGACAAGCGCCAGGCCATCGAGGATGCGCGCGAGACGATCGCCTTCTACGGCCAGATGGCCCAATACGAGGCCTATTACGAGTACATCGGCTTCGGCAGCGAGGCGCGCGCGCTGCAGGCTGCCGGTGCGCGGCAGGACCGCGCCGCGCTGATGGCCGCCTGCAGTGACGAGATGGTCGAATCCATCGTGCTGGCGGGCACGCCGGAGGAGGTGCGCCGGCGCCTCGACGCGATGAGCGACATCGCGGATTCCTTCACGCTGTCGATTCCGTTCTACGGGCTCGCACCCGACAAGGCGGCGTACTACACACAGCGGATTGCCGAGGTCTTCTACGGCTGAGCCGATGTGGGTCGCCATTCATGGCGACAGCAGCTTCGCGAAAGGCACATGTCGGCATGAAGGCCGACCCACAGGAATGCCGACCCACATCGGAGGAGGAAAGATGGAACCACTGCAGGCTTTTTCGCTCGCCGGCAAGGTCGCGCTGGTCACCGGCGCGGCCAGCGGTATCGGGCTCGAGTGCGCGCGCGTGCTCGGCATGGCCGGCGCGCGGGTGATGATGGGTGACATCGACCATTCGGGCTGCGCCGCGGCGGCCGCGGCCCTGCGCGCCGCAGGCCTCGAGGTGCAGGCGCGCGCGCAGGACGTGACCGCCGAAGGCGACTGGCAGGCCAGCATCGAGGCTACCCTGGCAGCCTTCGGCGGATTCGACGTGCTGGTGAACAACGCCGGCATCTACGAGGGCGGCACGCTGGAATCGAATACGCTGGATGAGGTGCGGCGCGTGCACCGCGTGAACGTCGATTCGGTCTTCCTCGGCATGAAATTCGCCGCACAGGCGATGAAGCCGGGTGGCGCGGCAGGGCGCGGCGGGTCCATCGTGAACCTGTCCTCGGTGGCGGGGCTGATCGGCGTGCCGGGGCACACGGCCTATGGCTCCACCAAGGGCGCGGTGCGGCTCTACACCAAGCACGCGGCGGTGGAATTCGGCGCACTGGGTTACGGCATCCGCGTGAACTCGGTGCACCCGGGCTTGATCCAGACCGCGATGGGCGAGAAGGTGTTCGAGGATTTCATGGCCCTCGGCCTCGCGCCCACGCTGGATGAGGCGAAGGCCGTGGTGCTCGGCATGACCGCGGTGGGGCGCCTGGGGACGTCGCGCGATGTCGCCAACATGGTGCTGTTCCTTGCCAGCGACGCGTCGAGCTACGTGACGGGAGCGGAATTCGTGGTCGACGGCGGCATGTCCGCCCGCTGAAGGAGCACAAGCGATGAGAATGGCGAACAAGGTTGCATTGATCACGGGCGCGGGCTCGGGTCTCGGCGAAGCGATGGCGCGGCGCCTGGCGCAGGAAGGCGCGCTGGTGGTGGCCTCGGATATCGATTTCACCGCCGTGCAGGGCGTGGTGGCCTCGATCGTGGCCGCCGGCGCTCGGGCCGAGGCGGAGCATCAGGACGTCACCGACGAGGCGCGCTGGGCCGCGCTCGTGGACGCCATCCTCGCGCGACACGGGCGGCTCGACGTGCTGGTGAACAACGCGGGCATAGCGCTCACCGGTTCGGCGGAAGACACCACGCTCGCGGACTGGCAGCGCACGCAGCGCGTGAACCTCGACGCGGTGTTCCTGGGCACGCGCGAGGCGATCCGCGCCATGAAGACGCGCGGCGGCTCCATCGTCAACATCTCCTCGATCGAGGGCATCGTCGGCGAGCCGCTGACTGCGGCCTACAATGCCAGCAAGGGGGGCGTGCGCATCTTCACGAAATCGGCGGCGCTGCACTGCGCGGCCGAGGGCTACGGCATTCGCGTGAACTCGGTGCATCCCGGCTTCATCCTGACGCCGATGGTCGAGAACGCGCTGGCCGGCATGCCGGCGGAGCAGGCCGCGGCATTCCATGCCCGGATCATCGACAGCATCCCGGTGCGCGCGATGGGCGAAGCGCTCGATATCGCCAACGGCGTGCTGTTCCTTGCCAGCGACGAGTCGCGCTACATGACGGGATCGGAACTCGTGATCGACGGCGGTTACACAGCGAGGTGATGAAGATGTTCGCGTATACGATGGAGCACATCTGCAGCTACGGTGTGACGCTGCAGTCGCCGTTCGAGGTGATCGGCGAAACACCGCTCGGCTTGCGCATCAACGCCTACGTGACCGGTGGCACCGTCGCGGGACCACGCATCCGCGGGGAGTTCCTGCCGGTGGGCGGCGACTGGCTGACGGTGCGCAGCGACGGCGTCGGCGTGCTGGACGTGCGCGCCACGATCCGCACGCATGACGAGGCGCTGATCTACGTGCAGTACCAGGGCGTGCTGGAACTCGGCAACGACGGCTACGCGCGCATGCTGGCGGGCAATCCGCCGCCGTGCGCGCAGATCCGCTCGGCGCCGCGGTTCCTCAGCGCGCACCCGGGGTACCTCTGGGTGAACCGGCTGCAGTGCGTCAACATCGGCGAGGTCGATTTTGCCTCGGCCAGTGTGAGCTACGACGTCTACGCCCTGGGCTGAAGCCGGGCGCCGGCGCGCGGCGCGAAATGCGCTGGGCGGCTACGAGCTTCGATCAGATCAAGACGTGGAGCCGTGGATTACGGCAGAATTCGCCGCGTTGCGACAATGATCCGAGGAGCACACGCATGCCGCATCCCCTGGCCGGTCAGCCGGCGCCGAAGGAGTACCTGACCGACATCCCCGCCTTGCTGGCGGCCTATGCCGGGCGCCAGCCCGATACCGGTGATGCGGCGCAGCGCGTCGCCTTCGGCACCAGCGGCCATCGCGGCAGCGCGCTGGCGGGCAGTTTCAACGAGGCCCACGTGCTCGCCATCGTGCAGGCGGTGTGCGATTACCGCGCGCAGGCAGGCATCGCTGGCCCGCTCTACCTCGGCAAGGACACGCACGCGCTGTCGGCACCGGCCGAGCGCAATGCGCTCGAGGTGCTGGCGGCCAACGGCGTCGATACGCGCATACAGGCGGGCGACGGCTTCACGCCGACGCCGGTGATCTCGCGCGCGATCCTGGCGTGGAACCGCGCGGCGTCCGCGCCGCGCGCCGACGGCATCGTGATCACCCCCTCGCACAACCCGCCGCCCGACGGCGGTATCAAGTACAACCCGCCGCACGGGGGACCGGCCGACACCGACATCACCGGCTGGATCGAAGCGCGCGCGAATGCGCTGATGGCTGCGGGCAACCGCGACGTGAAGCGCGTGCCTTGCGCGCAGGCCATCGCCGCGGCCAGCACGACGCAGGAAGACTTCGTCGGGCCCTACGTCGAGGACCTGGAAAACGTGATCGACATGGCGGCGATACGCGCGGCGGGCGTGCGCATCGGCGTGCATCCGCTGGGCGGCGCCGCGGTGGCCTACTGGCAGCCGATCGCGGGCAGGTACGGCCTGGACATCGAGGTGGTCGACCCGACGGTGGATCCTGCGTTCGCGTTCATGACGCTCGACAACGACGGCAGGATCCGCATGGATTGCTCCAGTCCGCACGCGATGGCGGGCCTCGTCGCGTTGAAG
>JAKJFB010000109.1 GCA_022705125.1 Pseudomonadota bacterium | reverse complement strand
TCGAAGGCCGCGATGCCGCGGGCAAGGGTGGGGTCATCAAACGCATCACGCAGCGTCTCAACCCCAGGGTCTGCCACGTAGTAGCGCTGCCGGCGCCGAGCAGTCGCGAGCGCACGCAGTGGTACTTCCAGCGTTACGTCGGGCACCTGCCCGCCGCCGGCGAGATGGTCCTGTTCGACCGCAGCTGGTACAACCGCGCCGGCGTCGAGAAGGTGATGGGCTACTGCACCGAGGCCGAGTACGCGCGCTTCCTGGCGCAGGCGCCGGTGTTCGAGCGCATGCTGGTCGATGACGGCATCCTGCTCTTCAAGTACTGGCTGAGCGTGGACCAGCAGTACCAGGAGGAGCGGTTCGCCGAGCGCGCACAGGATCCGCTCAAGCGCTGGAAACTGTCGCCCATCGATCTGCAGTCGCGTGCGAGCTACGAGGATTACGGCCGCGCGCGCGATGCGATGTTCGAGGCCACGCACACGCGCCACGCCCCCTGGTGCGTGGTGGATTTCAATGACCAGAAGCGCGGCCGCCTCAACCTGATCCGCAACCTGCTCGACCGCGTGCCCGACTGCCAGTTGCCGGAGGAGCCGTTCGATCTGCCGCCGCTGGCGCACAAGCCGCGCAAGGAGCGTTTCACGACGGCCTTGAAGCCGCTGCGCAACCGCTTCTGATCATGCGGCCAGCGCGGATGCGCCAATGCGCGGGTGACAGTTTGCTTCGATCCGTGACGGGGGGATTCATGCAGGCAGGGGAATGGGTGCGCGGTGCCTCGATATCGCTCGCGCTGGTGTTCGGCGTGGCCGGCGCTGCCGGCGTGCTCGCGGATGCGAAGGCCGACAACGCCGCCGCGCTGAGGCAGATCTTCGCCGACAGCGACGAGGCGGCCCTGGAACTGGATCCCCTGGCTGCCATGATGCGTGGCGACATGCGTTATGCAGCGCAGTTCGGGGACTACATCACGCCCGGATACTACGCGCGGATGAAGGCGAATACCGCGAGCGAAATGAAGCGCCTCGATGCGATCGACCGCGCCGCGCTGTCGCGCGAGGACCGGATCGCCTACGACGTGTTCCGCTACCAGGGCCTCCAGCTGCTCGATTTCTACGAGCGCGGCATCATCGCGATCCAGGCGCGGCTGCCCATCGACCACTTCAGTGGCGAGCACGTGTTCTTCCCCGACATCTGCTCGGGCAGGTCGGTCGCGCCGTTCGACACGGTGCAGGACTACGACAACGGCCTGGCGCGCCTGGAGGGCTACGCGTTGTACCTCGAGCGCAGCATCGGGCGCATGCGCGAGGGCATGGCCACCGGTCACACCCAGCCCAGGCTGGTGATGGAGAACATCCTCGACCAGCTCGCGCGGCAGATGGCCGGCGGCGTCGAGGCCAGCCCGTTCTACCAGCCGATCAACGACATGCCGGGCGATTTCGCCGCCACCGACCGGGAACGCCTTGCCCGCGCGTACCGCGCCGTGATCCACGAGCGCGTGTTCGGCGCCTACCGCGAGCTGCAGGACTTCATCAGGACCGAATACCTCGCCGCCAGCCGTGACGCGAAGCCCGGGCTGGTCTCGATGAAGGACGGTCCCGCGCTGTACAAGGCGCTGATCGAGCAGAACACCACCACCGACATGAGCGCCGAGGAGATCCACCGGATCGGCCTCGACGAGGTCGCGCGCATCAGGCACGACATGCTCGCGATCAAGGACAGGGTGGGTTTCAAGGGCACGCTGAAGGAGTTCTTCGGTCACCTGCGCAGCGATCCGCAGTTCAAGTTTGCCAGCAAGCAGGCGCTGCTCGATGGCTACAACGCGATCCGCGCCGAGGTGGATGCCGCCGTGCCGAAGCTGTTCTCGCTGACGCCGCGATCGCCCTTCGAGATCCGTCCCGTGCCCGGGTACTCGGAGGAGAACGAGGCCGCCGGCTCCTATCGCCAGGGCACGCCGGACGGCACGCGCCCGGGCATCTTCTTCGTGAATACCTACGACCTGCCCTCGCGCACCACGCCCGGGATGGAGACGCTGTTCCTGCACGAGGCGATCCCGGGACACCATTTCCAGATCAGCCTGGCGCAGGAGAACGAGGCGCTGCCGAACTTCCTGCGCTTTGGCGGCAACACGGCCTTCGTGGAAGGCTGGGCGCTGTATGCCGAGTCGCTGGGGCCGGAGCTCGGCATGTTCACCGATCCCTACCAGGCCTTCGGCAGCCTCGACGACGAGATGCTGCGCGCGATCCGGCTGGTGCTCGACACCGGCATCCATGCCATGGGCTGGACCCGCGAGCAGGCGATCCAGTACATGCTCGACAATTCGGCGCAGTCCGAAACCGAGGCGCGCACCGAGGTCGAGCGCTACATCGCGATCCCGGGCCAGGCGCTCGCCTACAAGGTCGGTGCGCTCACGATCCGGCGCCTGCGCACCGAGGCCGAGCAGGCCCTCGGCGATCGCTTCGACCCGCGCGAGTTCCACGCCCAGGTGCTCGATACCGGCGCCCTGCCGCTGGCGGTGCTCGAGGCCAAGATCCGCGACTGGATCAAGGCCAAGCAGGCTGCCGCGGCCTGAGGATACGGATCGCGGGCGTGGCCCGCTCCTACACCAGAATCGACGCGTCAACGATAGGCGCGCCCAGGGGCCGCCCCGCTGTGCGAGCGGACATGTGGATGCCGAAATCGCCGGGAGCGATTTCGGCAACACGCGTAGCGGCCGCACATGGACGTGCCAGGCCGCGGCCGCGAGTGCAGCGGGGCGGCCCCTGGGCGTGCCGGGTCGGTGCTGTCTTTGGTCCGGCTCGACGCCGCGCCGGTGACGGGGCACAATCGCCGCTCGTTGCGGCCATGGCCGCTCCCCCGCGCCACCCGGAGAACCGATGTTCGAGCAGCTTTCCCGCCTGGATCCCGATCCCATCCTCGGCATGCTGGCCGCCTACCGCGCCGATCCGCGCGCGCACAAGATCGATCTGGGCGTAGGCGTCTACCAGGACGAGCTCGGGCGCACCCCGATCATGCGCGCGGTGAGCGACGCCGAGCGCCACCTGCTGGTCACCGAGACCACCAAGACCTACCAGGGCATCGCCGGCGATCCCGTGTTCAACGAGCGCCTGCTCGCACTGCTGCTGGGCGCGAGCCACCGCGTGATCGGGGAGGACCGCGTGCGCGGCGTGCAGACGCCGGGCGGCTGCGGGGCGTTGCGCATCGGGGCCGAGCTGATCCAGCGCGCGCGGCGCGGAGCGAAGGTCTGGGTCAGCACGCCGACCTGGGCCAACCACATCCCGCTGATCGGCGGGGCCGGCCTGCAGCTGGCCGAGTACCCGTACTTCGATGCCGCGAGCGGCGGCATCGATTTCGACGCGATGATGGACACGCTGTCGCGGGTGGGCCCCGGCGACCTGGTGCTGCTGCACGGCTGCTGCCACAACCCCACCGGCGCCGACCTGGACCTCGGGCAGTGGCGCGCCGTTACCGAGCTGGCGCTGAAAAACGGCTTCACGCCGTATATCGACGTCGCCTACCAGGGTCTCGCCGACGGCGTCGACGCAGACGTGGCCGGCGTGCGCCACATGCTCGCCGCGGTGCCCGAGGCCGTGGTCGCGAGTTCGTGCTCGAAGAATTTCGGGCTCTACCGCGAGCGCGTGGGCGCGGTGTACTTCATTGGCGCGACGCGCGCCCAGGCCGATGCCGTGCAGACCCAGGCGATGGCGGCCGCGCGCCAGATCTACTCGATGCCGCCGGCGCACGGCGCGGCGATCGTGTCCACGATCCTTGGCGATGCGACGCTCAGGGCCGACTGGCTGGAGGAGCTCGGCGAGGTGCGCGGACGCATCAACGCGATGCGCACGTTGCTGGCCGCGCGCCTGGCGGGCAATGCCGCCGGCAAGGATTTCAGCTTCATCACGCGGCAGAAGGGCATGTTCTCGTACTTCGGCATCACGCCGCAGCAGGTCACGCGGCTGCGCGAGGAGTTCGCCGTTTACATGATGGAGTCGACGCGCATCAACCTGGCCGGCATCACGCCCGCGAACATCGACGCTCTCGCAAGCGCGGTGCACGCGGTGCTCGAGCCCGCGGCCTGAGCCCCGCAGCCAGCGCCGATGGTGGCCACGGCAGCCGCTGAGGCTGGGTCCGCCACGCTGCAGCGTGATGTCCCGCGTCCGGTGTGGCTGTTCAGCCTCGATTCCGAGCAGTTCCACGCCGCGCCCACCGCTACCGGCGGGCTGATCGCGTGGTACCGCGCCTGGGGCGCGACGCCGGAGGCCATCGATTTCCGCCAGCTGCATTTTCGCGAGCGCGAGGACGTGGCGGTCTGGGCTGCGAGCGGGCTGGCCGCGCTGGCCGGGGAGGTCGGCGCTGCGATCGCGCGCGGACTCGAGCCGGTCGCGGGCATCAGCTTCTACACCTGGAATGCTGCGGAATTCCTCGAGCTCGTGCGCTGCCTGCGCGCCGCCTGCCCAAGACTCGCGATCGTGGCGGGCGGCCCGCACGTGCAGCAGGCCGAGAGCTACCTCGGCATCGACCCGATCGACGTGATCGTGCTGGGCGAGGGCGAGGCCACATTCCAGGAACTGCTCGACACGCCGCGCGCCCAGTGGCCGCGCGTGCCCGGCATCGCGTGGCTGGACGCCGGGGGCAGGGTGGCGACATCGGCGCCGCGCGAGCGCCAGCGCGAACTGGCGCGCATCCCGTCGCCCTTCGACGTGCTCGAGCTGACCGACGCCGACGGGCGCCCGCGCTACGACGCGGTGACCTACGAGACGACGCGCGGCTGCCCCTACAAGTGCGCCTTCTGCGAGTGGGGCACCGGCGCGATCGGCACGAAGATGATCGGTTTCCCGATGGAGCGGCTGCGCCGCGACTGGCAGAAGATCGTGCGCGCCGGCATCCCGAACATCTGGCTGGCGGATTCGAACTTCGGCGCGCTGAAGGACGATGTCGAGAAGGCGCGGCTGATCTGCGAGCTCAAGGAGCAGCACGGTCTGCCGCGGACCTTCGCGACCTCGTGGTCGAAGAAGCACAGCCCGCGCGTGCAGCAGATCGTGCTGATGCTGCACGAGCACGGGCTGTTGCCGTTCTACCAGCTCGCGCTGCAGACGCTGACCCCGCGCGCGCTCGAGTTGTGCCATCGCGAGAACATGGCGGCGAACGAGTACGAACCGATCGCGCAGCGTATGGCGCAGGCCGGCATCCCGATCTCGGCCGAACTGATCTGGGGGTTGCCGGGGGACGATCTCGCGAGCTTCGAGCGTAACCTCGACCGCCTGCTCGCGACCTTCCCGAACATCAACATCTTCGGCTACACGCTGCTGCCCGGCACCGAGTTCTACGATCGGCGCGAGGAGTACCGCATCGAGACGCTGCCGGTGGCAGGCTACGGCAAGGCGCACGGCGAGTACGTGGTGGGCTGTCACACCTTTGCGCGCGCCGAGGGCGAGGAGGGTTACTTCCTGATCACGGCGCACGTGATCCTGCTCAGCGGCTACGTGCTGGCGCACACCGCGCGCTGGCTCGCGCTGGCGACCGATGTGCCCGTGGGGCGGATGTTGCGCGTGGTGCTCGATGCGCTGCTGCAGGCTTTTGCCGCGCAGTTGCCCGGGCTCGATGCCGCCGATCGCATGCGGGTCTACGAGGCGCGCGCGCGGATCTACCTCGCGGTGCTCGCGGACCCCTCGCGTGCGCAGGCCGTGATCCGCGACGCCGTCACGGCCTTCGTTTCGCCTCGCCTCGATGCTGCCGGCCGGCGCCGCGTCGAGGGGCTGCTCGCGCTCGATGCGGCGCTGTGCCCGCGCCACGGCGAGGCCACGGAGTTCGAACGCACGCTGGACTTCGATGCGCGCGCGGTGCTCGAGGCCTTGCGCGCGATGCGCCTGCCCGCCGAGGAGCTGTTCGACGGCCAGCCGCGACGCCTGCGCTTCGCGAGCCCCGGCGGGCTCGGCGTGGTGCTAAACACGCCCGATGGCGGCAACTGGCTGCAGGCGCGCCTGCTCGAGGACGCGCAATGTGCGCCGCTTCCGGCAGCTGCGGAGCTTTTGGTCTTTAATGCAGGCGTACCCTGAGGCGGAGACATGCAAATGAGCCGGATCGCGCGACTGGTGTTGCCTTGCCTGTTCTGCATGCTGGCGCAGCAGGCGCCGGCGGCGGAAGTCTATCGTTGGGTCGATGCCGCGGGCGAGGTGCACTACAGCGCCACGCCGCCGCCGGACGGCCAGCAGGCCGAGCAGATGAACGTGCGTGTCGGCAAGGGCAGCGCGCCGGCGCCTGTCGCGAGCCCCGGCCAGCCCGCGGGCGCGCCGGCGCAGCCGGGCGAAAAATCACCGGATCGCAAGGCGCGGGACGACCCGGAATATGAGGCCGAGCGGCAGAAGCAGTGCGCCAACGCGCGCTCCATCGTCGAGCGGCTCGAGGCCCGGCCCGCGGCGATGTACCGGCGCGAGGATGGCAGCCACCAGCGCTATTCCCAAGCCGAGCGTGAGAAGATGATCGGGGATGCACGCGCCTTCGAGGCCGAGCACTGCAACTGATCGTCGTGCCCGCGGGCGATGTTCAGGGTGGCGCGAGACAGGCCCGTTGTGCCGCGGACAGGCGGGTGCTCTCGACCTGGATCGCCCGCGCGCGCTCACGCACGTAGTCGCTCGGATCGCCGGCGCTCCAGCGGTTCGGACTGGGCAGCACCGCGGCGATCAGCGCGGCCTGCGCCGGGTCGAGCCGCGCGGCCGGCACCCCGAAATGGCTGCGCGCGGCCGCCTCGGCACCGAAGATCCCCGGCCCCATTTCCGCGATACGCAGGTAGGCCTCGAGGATGCGCCACTTCGGCCACAGCGCGTCCAGCGCCAGCGCCAGCGGGATTTCCAGTGCCTTCCTGGGCGCGCCGCCGCCGGGCCACAGGAAGAGGTTGCGCGCGACCTGCATCGTGATCGTGCTGGCGCCGCGCAGACGGCCCGACGCCACGTAGTCCTCGAGCGCGTCCTTCGCCGCGTGCAGGTCGATGCCCGGGTGCAGGCAGAAATTGCTGTCCTCTGCGACCACCACCGCTGCGCGCAGCACCTCGGCCACCTCATCCAGCGGCGCGCCCTGCTGCCAGATCATCTCGCCGCGCTCCAGCGAACGGATCAGCATCAGCGGCGTGACGGCCGGCGCGAGGAATCGGTAGAGGAACAGCCCGGCGACCCAATAGAGCAGCACCGGCGCCAGCAACCACGCGATCACGCGCAGGATGCGCCGGAGCGCGAGCGCGGCACGCCCGGTGCGTCGAGGGTTCAGCGCTTCGAGCACTCCGCTCCCGGCGTGCGCGCGCTCACGGTGCCGGCGACGCGCAGTGCGCCGGCACGTCGATCAGGCGCGCGCCGCAGGCCTGCAGCTTTGCGATGCCGGCGCAGGCCAGCGCCTCGTTGCCCGCGAGCGCGATCCGTTTCGCCGTACCCTGGCACAACCGCGCATCCAGCGCGGCGATGCGGTTGCCGCGCAGGTGCAGCAACTCGAGCTGGCGCAACGGGTAGAGCGGTGCGAGCTCGCTGATCGCGTTGCCGTCGAGGCCCAGGCGGCGCAGGCCGGTGAAGACTTCCAGGCCCGCCAGGCTCGTGATGCCCGCCTGCGAACAGTTCAGGTCCTCGAGCGCCTCGGGCCTGGTGATCCGGTTGTCGCTGATGGCCTGCGCGACGCATGCGCGCAGGTGCTCGTCGGCGATCGCGTAGTCGACGAACAGGCGCGGGCCCTGGAACACCACGCGTTCGTTCAGTTTGTAGTCGTAGCCCATGCAGCCGGCGAGCGTCAGGGCGAGGGCGGCGGCGCCGAGGGCGCGGCGACGGGAGCGGGGATTGGGCCGGGTTGTCACGGTGCGGGTCCTTTGGCCGGGATATTGGCGGGCGCCAAGCCTACTATACTTTCGTCCCGACCGAGCCTGCCACGAACTGTGCCACCTGCCCGGTGGCATCGCGGCGGCACCGGAGCCGAGCGGTCGCTTCGTTGCGCGTTACACCGATGCGCTCAGCCTGCTGCCCCAGACACCCGCCTTCATGGAGGATGCCGTGGTCACGCGGCTCGGTCGCGTGTTCGAGGACGTGCATCGTTATGGGGGGGGCAAGTGATGAATCGCAGGGCGGTGCTGCCGTGAGCGAGCCTGTCGCGCGCACGATCGCGGTGGCCTGCCTCGATGCCGGGCTGCGCGCGCGCGCCGACGCGCTGGCGCGCGAGCTCGGAGTCGCCTGCATCGACAGCAGCGCGGAATCATGGCGCGTGCTCCCCGATTGGCCGTTCCTGCTGCTGGTATCCGGCGAGGGTCTCGCCCTGGGGCAGACGGGCGGCGAGCGCATCACGCCGGTGCGCGCGGATTTCGGCGACGCGGCGTTGATGCACCGGCTGCGCGGCTCCGGCCCGCGCGGGGAGGATGTGGCGCGC
>JAKJFB010000108.1 GCA_022705125.1 Pseudomonadota bacterium | reverse complement strand
AGCGCGGCATGGCCCAGTCCGCCGCGGTCCTGCAGGAACAGCGTGAAGCCGGTGGCGTTGCCCAGCTCGCGCACCGGGGGCGGAACCATGGGAAAGGCGATGCCGTCGGGAAGGGACCGCAGCGCCTGCCGCGCGCGCTCGGCGAGCGCCTGCACGCCCTGCGACGGATCGGTGCGCTCTTCCCAGGGACTCAGCTCGACGAAGGCCTGGCCGGCGTTCTGGCCGCTGCCGGCGAAGCTGAAGCCGCTGGTGGCGAACACCTTGGTGACCAGCGCGCTCTCGTTCTCGAGGTAGTGGCGGCTGATGTGTTCCATGGTCTTCTGCGTGCGCTCCAGCGTCGCGCCCGGCGGCAGCTGCGCCATCGTGACGATGAAGCCGCTGTCCTCCTCGGGTAAAAAGGCCGTCGGCAGGCGCATGAACAGCAGTGCCAGCGCAGCCAGCAGCACGGCGTAGAGCACCAGGTAGCGCAGGCCGCGGCGCAGCCACGCGGCGACGGTATCAGTGTAGCGCCCGGTGGCCGCGGCAAAAACGCGGTTGAACCAGCCGAAGAGGCCATGCGCCGATTCGCCGCCCGCGTGCGGGCGCAGCAGCGTGGCGCACAGCGCCGGCGTGAAGATCAGCGCCACCAGCACCGACAGCACCATCGCCGAGACGATCGTGATGGAGAACTGGCGGTAGATCAGGCCGGTGGAGCCGCCGAAGAAGGCCATCGGCACGAACACCGCCGACAGCACCAGCGCGATGCCGACCAGCGCGCCGCTGATCTGTCCCATGGCCTTGCGCGTCGCCTCGCGCGCGGGCAATCCTTCCTCGCGCATCACGCGTTCGACGTTCTCGACCACCACGATCGCATCATCGACGAGCAGGCCGATCGCCAGCACCATCGCGAACATCGTGAGCGTGTTGATGCCGAAGCCGAAGACCGCCAGCACCGCGAAGGTGCCGAGCAGCACCACGGGCACCGCGAGCGTGGGGATCAGCGTGGCGCGCAAGTTCTGCAGGAACAGCAGCATCACCAGGAAGACCAGCCCGATGGCTTCCAGCAGCGTGATCACCACGCCGCGGATGGATTCCTTCACCACGGGCGTGGTGTCGTGCGGGACCGCGAGGTGCAGGCCCGGCGGAAAGTGCGCCTCTAGCTCGGCGAGGCGCGCACGCACGGCCGCGGCGGTCTCCAGCGCATTGGCACCGGATTGCTGCATGATGCCGAGGCCCGCCGCCGGCTTGCCGTTGAAGCGGCTGCGCACGCTGTAGGTCTCGCTGCCGAGCTCGATGCGCGCCACGTCGCGCAGGCGCAGCGTCGAGCCGTCGGTATTGACGCGCAGCAGGATGGCGCCGAACTGCTCGGGCGTCTGCAGTCGCGACTGTGCGCTGATGGTGGCCGATATCTGTTGCCCGGGGATGGCCGGCGTGCCGCCGAGCTCGCCCGCCGAGACCTGGGCGTTCTGCGCCTCGATCGCCGCGCGCACATCGGCCGGTGTCAGCGCGAAGCTGTGGAGCCTGGCCGGATCGAGCCAGATGCGCATCGCGGCCTGTGCGCCGCCGAGCACGCGGATGTCACCCACGCCCTTCACGCGGCTGATGCTGTCGAGGACGTTCGAGACCACGTAGTCGGCGATCTCCAGCTCGGCCATGCTGCCGTCCTCGGAGTAGAAGGCCACGACCAGCAGGAGGTTCGACATCGCCTTGTTCACGCGCAGCCCCTGCTGCTGCACCTCGCGCGGCAGCATCGGCGTGGCCAGCTGCAGCTTGTTCTGCACCTGCACCTGGGCGATGTCGATGTCGGTGCCGGGCTGGAAGCTCAGCATGACCGATGCGTTGCCGGCCGAGTCGCTGGTCGAGGACATGTACAGCAGGCCGTCGAGCGCCTTCATGTTCTGCTCGATCACCTGTGTGACGGTGTCCTCGAGCGTGCGCGCCGAGGCGCCGGGGTAGCTCGCGCTGACGCTCACCGACGGGGGGGCGATCTCGGGGTACTGGCTGACCGGCAGCGTGCGTATCGACAGCGCTCCAGCGAGCATCACGACGATCGCGATGACCCACGCGAAGATCGGGCGTTCGATGAAGAACGCGGCCATCAGTGCGTCGTTCTTGCGGCGACGGCCATCGGCGCGCTGGTGCGGGCCACCGGCACCACGCGGGTGCCGGGCTGCACTTTCTGCAGCCCGTCCAGCACCACGACTTCACCGCGCCGCAGGCCGGACTCGACCAGCCAGTTGCCGTCCACGCTGCGGCCCACCTGCAGCGGACGCAGGGTCGCGGTGGCGTTCTCGTCCAGCACCAGTGCGGAGGCATTGCCCTGGGCATCGCGGATCAGCGCCTGCTGCGGTAGCAGTATCGCCTCGGCGCGCACGCCCTCGGCAAGCATCGCACGCACGTACATGCCGGGCAGCAGCCGCTGCTCGGGATTGGGGAACACGGCGCGCAGCGTCACGCTGGCAGTAGTGGGATCGATCGTCACGTCGGAGAACGCGAGGCGACCCGGGTGCGGGTAGGTGCTGCCATCCTCGAGCACGAGCGTAACCACCGCGGCGTCGCTCTGCGCGCCCTGCAGGCGCCCGGCCTGCATGTCGTCACGCAGCCGCAGCAGGTCCTGGCTGGAGCGCGTGATGTCCACGTACATCGGGTCGAGCTGCTGCACGGTGGCGAGCGCCTGGGCCTGGTCGGCGGTCACCAGCGCGCCGGGCGTGACATCCGACTTGCCGATGCGCCCGCTGATCGGCGCGGTGATGCGGGTGCGCTGCAGGTCGATGCGCGCGCGTGCCAGCTGGGCGCGCTGTTGCGCCACTTCCGCCACGGCCTGCTGCTCGGCGGCGTTGGCGTCATCGGCATCCTGCTGGCTCACGGCGTGCCTGGCCACCAGCGCGCGAAAGCGCTCGGCACGCAGCCGCGCGGTGTTGGCGGCAGCCTCGGCCTTCGCGAGGGCCGCTTCGGCGGTGGCTACCTCGGCCTGGTAGGTGTCGGGGTCTATGACATAGAGCGGGGCGCCCCGGACAACTTCCGCGCCCTCGGTGAACCGGCGTTCGCGGATGATCCCGCTGACCTGCGGGCGTACCTCGGCCACGAGGTAAGCCGAGGTGCGGCCGGGCAGTTCCACGTTCAACTGCAATTCACGCGGCTCGATCGTGAGCACGCCCACTTCGGGTGGCGGCGGCGCGGCCGGGGTCCCGGCCCCGTCGTTGCCGCAGGCCGCGAGCAGGACAAGGGCTGTCAGCATGGTGGCACGCTGCAGGCTCTGGATCATCGGAACGCTCCTCGGGGCAGGGGGTATCGGGTACGCCCCAACAAATAGATTGAGCGTTCATTCTATTTAGGTGTATGCTGCGCGTCAAGCTACCATTACGCTGGCTGTCAGCGTGGCGAGGGGAGAATTAATACCATGGGTGCCGAGTGTTGCGACAAGGATCGGGGGCAGATGCGCCGCGAGCAGGTTCTTACGGCCGCCGCGGCGTGCTTCCAGCGCCATGGCTTCCACGGTGCCAGCATGGCGCAGATCTCGCGCGAAGCGGGGATGAGCGTCGGGCACATCTATCACTACTTCGCCAACAAGGAAGCGATCATCGCGGCCATCGTGGCCGGCGATCAGCAGCAGATCCTCGCCATTGACGACGAGATCCGCAGCCACGAGGATTGGGCTCGCGCCATGGTCGAGCACGTGCCGCACGGGCTGGAGCGCGCGGTGGAGGGCCCGCGCGGTCCGCTGCTGCTGGAGGTGCTGGCCGAGGCGGCACGCAACCCGGCGGTGGCGGCGTTGGTGCGCCAGGCAGATGAAGAGGTCCGGCGCAAGGTCGGCGAAACCCTGCGCATTGCCAGCGGCCACGGTGACAGGCTCAGCGATCCCGAGGGCCGCTGCGAAGTTCTCTCGGCGCTTTACGAAGGGCTGCAGATTCGCGGGGTGCGTCATCCCGGGATGGATCGCGCCGCCACCGCCCGCGTGATGCAGCGGGTCATGCGCGCACTGCTGGAGCCCTGAGTGTCGCAGGCAGCGCGTCGCGGGCCCGACGCGATGTCGCCTCAGCCCGCCGCCGCTACGTTGCGCACGGCCGCGATCGTGCGCGCCAGTGCCAGCCGCACGTCGGGCGCGTGCAGCAGTTCGGGTAGCCGCGCCAGTTGCGGCAGGCGCAGGTAGCCCTGCAGGTGGTGCAGCTCGGGCGCGGCGGCATTCCTCAGCTCGATCTCATCGGGTCCTGCGATGCGCTGCCGCGCGATCGCCTCGCCGATGCGCGCGCAGCTGTAGATCAGCGCGCTGCGCGGCGCCTGGGCAGGATCGGCCTGCTCCACGGGTGTCACCACGACGCGTCCCGCGGCCGCAACCGCATCGACGATGGGCGCCGGCAGTCCCCACGCGCGGATCACGATCGTGCCGAGCAGCACCGAGCTGGCGCCGAGCTGCTCCTGCTCGAACCGAAGCCGTTCGACGAAATCGAGCTCCCGGATCGCGCCGGCTTCGTCGCCGAGCAGCGACGGCACCGCGAGATCGCCGAGAAAGCAAAGTATCGTCTGCGTGCCGAGCGTGCCCGTGTCGGGGAAACCGAGGCGGGGCGCGAGCAGGGAGCAGAGTTCCGAGGCAATCCGTCCCGCCTCCCAGACGCTGTCGCAATAGCGGCCGAGCGCGGCATCCTCTACCGCGAAGGATTCCTGCAGCACGAAGCTGAGCGCCATGTTGCGCACCGTGTTCATGCCGAGGTAGGTGATCGCGTGGGCAACGCTCGCGATCGGTGACTGCAGCCCGTAGAAAGGCGAGTTCGCCCGCCCCAGCACCTTCGCCGCCAGTCGCGGCTCGCTCATCACCAGCTCGGAAAGCTCCTGGGCCGCGTTGCCCGCCATGATGTCCGTCGCCATGAAGTGCTGCAGTTCGCGCGGGGGCATCGCGACGTGGCGCAACTGCGTGGCGAGCTGTGTGCTGCGCTGGGTGGTGATCTCGTGCTCGTCGGCGAGCCAGAAGCCGTTCAGGGCGTCGGGAAGCGGCGCGGGTTCTTCCGTTGCCACCATCGCCAGGGCTGGCGCGATGCCGGCGCCAGTATCGGTCGCCACCGCGCGGCGCCGTTCCGACGGCGCACTGCCAGGGATTGCCGCGCCCGAATCGGGCTTCACACCGCGCGTCAGGAGCGCGGTGGCGGCAAGGGCGAGGGCGGCAGCGGCGCCGACGGCGGCGGCCATGTAGAGCATGGGATCCATTCGCGTCCCTGTGATTTGCGGCGGGTGTTCGACTCAGCAAGCCTAGCGAGGGACGGGTGGAATTCAAACGAAAGGCCGCGACTCAGGCGGTTGAAAATTCACCCTGCGGCGTAGCCCATCTGGGCCTTGTGCCCGCGGACCGCATCAGGGGTTCTGCGCCGCGAAGGTGTCGCAACTGCCGATATCCCCGGATTCGAAGCCGCGCCTGAACCAGCGCACGCGCTGCTCGGAGCTGCCGTGCGTGAAGCTGTCCGGCACGGCATAGCCCTGCGCCTGCTTCTGTAGCCGGTCGTCACCGATCGCGGTGGCCGCGCCCAGCGCCTCCTCGAGATCGCCCGGATCGAGGATCTGCCGCGAGCTCTCGGCGTGGTGGGCCCAGACGCCGGCGAAGCAGTCGGCCTGCAGTTCCTGGCGCACCGACAGCGCGTTAACCTGCGCTTTCGAGGCGCCGCGGCCCGCGGCCTGCACCTGCGCCGAGATGCCGGTCAGGGTCTGCACGTGGTGGCCCACCTCGTGGGCGATCACGTAGGCCTGGGCGAAATCGCCCGGCGCGCCGAAGCGCTGGTGCAATTCGTCGAAGAACGAGAGATCGAGATAGACCTTGTGGTCGGCGGGGCAATAGAACGGCCCCATCGCGGCCTGCGCGTAGCCGCAGGCCGACTGCACGCTGGCGCTGAACATCACCAGGCGCGGATCTTCGTAGGTGCGCCCGAGCCCGGCGAACTGCTGGCGCCAGGTATCCTCGGTGCTCCCAAGCACATGCGCGACGAACTCCGCGCGCTCCTGCTCCGCGGCCGAGGGCGCGGCCCGCTGGCCCGAGGGCGCCTGAACGGCAGGCCCGCCGGTCGTCAGCAGCGAGAGGATATCGACGCCGAGGAACTGCGCGCCGATCACCACCACCGCGAGGATGCCGAGCAGGTAGCGTCCGCCGCGCGAGCGCAGCAGCATGGGCAGCAGTTGCAGCAGCACCGGCGCACCGCTGGCACGGCGCGGAGAGGCGCTCTGGCCGCGGCGGTCCTCGACGTTCTCGCTACGACGTTCATCCTTCCAGCGCATATACGGTCCTCCGCTCGCGGTGCCGCGGCCCCACCCGCCAGCGAGCAGCCGCGGCGCGAGCATAGCAGAGCCTGCGTCGCGGCGACCACGGCACGGGAGCGGCCGCTTGACGTTGGCGAACGCGCATGGGAGCGTTGCCGCTCCATGACGCCAACGGCTGGCGCGCGACCGTGCGCCAGCCGCCGCGCCGGCACCCCGAAGAGGAGCTACAGATGCAGGCAGATTGCGCAGTGACCAGCGAGACCCTGTCCGTCGCGCTCGCCCCCGGCGGCGCGATGGCGCGCGATTTCAACGCGCTGTGGGAGCAGTTGTGGCGCCAGGACCACGTGCCGGCGCGGCTGCTCGAACTCTGCCGGCTGCGACTGGCGCGCTTGCACGGCGCCAGCGCCGAAGCGGCCGTGCTGCGTGGCCTCGAGCGCGATCCCGGGCGCATCGAGGCGGTCCTCTCGGGTCGCTATCATGGCAGCGCGTACTTCGATGCCGCGGAGCAGGCGGTGCTGGAGTTCGCCGAGATCTACGCACAGGATCCGGGCGCGCTCACCGATGAGCTCGCCGACGGCGTGAAGCGGCATTTCGGCGAGGCGGGACTGGTGTGCCTGATCGAGGCGCTGGGTTTCATCGAGGGGCGCATCCGTCTCGCCCTGATGTTCACGGCGCTCGGCGCCGCCACGGCACACTGAGGGCACAACGATGGGCAAGGGCAATCCACGGGCGGGAACGCCGGCGACCGTCTCCGGCAACGTGATCCGCGACAGCAGCATGGGGCTGGCGACGCAGTTGATCGACCCGATCGTGCGGCTCAACGACAGCGTGTGGCGGCGCAACAGCGTGCGCCTCGCCCTGGTCGAGATGCTGCGCCTGCGCAATGCGCGCGCCGTGAACTGCGTGTTCTGCAAGGCCGCACGCTACGACGTGGCGCGCCAGGACGGGCTGACCGAGGACAAGGTCGCGCAGATCGACGACGGTTTCGCCGACAGCGGGCTCTCGGAGCTCGAGAAACTGGTGCTCGGTTTCGCCGATGTGTACCTGCGCGATCCCGGGCATTTCGATCCGCAGTTGATCGCACGGCTGCGCGAGCAGTTCTCCGAGGAGCAGATCTGCCACATGGCGGTGGCGCTGGCCACATTCAACGCGAGCTCCAAATGTGCCGTCAGCCTCGGTGGCATGCCGGAGTTCGTGCCGGTGATGGAGGTGACGCTGCCGCCGCCGGTCGAGGTGAGCGCGTAGCGCCAGGGTGCCGGCAAGCGTCTGCGCAAGGAAACGTAGGGAGGATGAAGGCGATGAAAGCGGGGGCGCGGGCGAGCGCGGAACTGGTGGCGAGCGAGGCGGACATGGCCAGCGCGCTCGCGCTGTCGGTGGAAGACGAATTTCCCGAGGTGTTCGCGACCTCGCGCATGGTCGCACTGATGGAACTCGCGGCGGCGCGTTGCATGAAGCCACTGCTGGCCCCGGGGCAACTCTCGGTCGGCGTGAACGTGAATGTCACCCACCTCGCCGCCACGCCGAAGGGGGTCAGGGTGCGTGCCGAGGCGACGTTCACCGGCATGCAGGGAAAGCTCTACGGCTTCGAACTGCAGGCGTGGGATGCGGGCGGCCTGATCGGGCAGGGCTCGCATACGCGAGCGATCATCGCCAGCGAACGGTTGCTGACGGGTGCGCGCACGCGCAACGAATCTAGCGCCAGCTAGCCTGCGCGCAAGCGCCCGGGAGCCGCGCGACGGCCAGCACCGTCACGAATGCGGCGTCCCCGCGTCGGGTGGTTCAGTCGATTCGGCGCAGAAATGCTCGTGCAGCACGCGGATGACGTCGAGCGCGGGGCCAGGGCGCACGCTGTAATAGATGGTCTGGGCCTCGCGCCGCGTATCGACCAGGCGCTCCGAGCGCAGCACCGCCAGGTGCTGCGACAGCGCGGACTGGGACAGGGGGATGCGCGCGTTCAGTGCGCCCACCGACAACTCGCCTTCGCACAGGGTGCAGAGAATCATCAGCCGGTGCGGGTTGGCCAGGCACTTCAGCATGGCGGCCGCGCTCTCGGCATGGCGCCCCATCTCCCGGGTATCGGCGACAAGGGTCTGAAACTGGTCGCGAACTGCTGTAGCTGTCATCGGAGGGTATCCGGGTGAAGAGTCATTGGTGCCAATCTAATGCGGGCGCGATGGCCCGGCAATCCTGTAGCCGCGTTAAACTGCGCAACTATTGGCCCGAATAGGGGAGACGATACCCGTGCGTGCAACGATGGTCTTGTTCACTATCCTCGGCGTCGCGGTGCTCGGCCGTGCCGCTGCTGCCGAGGATGCGCGGCTGGCGGCATCGCGCG
>JAKJFB010000107.1:4755-8561 GCA_022705125.1 Pseudomonadota bacterium | reverse complement strand
CACAGCACGATGCCGACGAGGATGGACATGGTGATCCACAGCACCGCCTCGATCGGCAGGCGGTCGAGCGAATGCCCGAGCGCGAGCACGGCGACGATGAAGCCGACCGAGCCCCACACGCGGATGCGGCCATAGCGGTGCGAAGCCTCGCCGAGGTGGGCGAAGGCGAGACCCTCGATCAGCGGCAGCACCGCGCTCCAGAAGAAGGCCATCAGCGCCATCGCGGCGAACAGCCCGGCGAACTCGGTGGTCAGGAAGAACACCGAGAAGCCCGCCAGGCTGGCGAGCGCCGACAGACGCACGATCGCGATGCGCATCCCCAGGCGTTCCGCCAGCCAGCCCCACAGGTTGGGAGCCAGCACGCGCATCAGCTGCATCAGCGACATCAGCAGCGCGATGTCGGTGGCCGACAGCGCGATCGACTGCAGGTAGAGCGTGAAGTAGGGCGAGAACGCGCCGACGAAGGCGAAGTAGAAGAAGTAGTACGCCGACAGGCGCCAGTAGGGAATCATCGCGCCCACTCCGGGTACGCGCGCTCACCCCCTCCAGCCCCTGCGTCCGGGCGGCGCCCCGCACCGCCCCGCCCTGCCCGCATCGCCTCAGCGCGGCGAAGGCAGGCGCTGGCTCCCTGCGGGCGCGAGCGCCGGGATGCGCGGGGTGTCGGTGCGCACGTCGCCGCACTGCGCGCGATGGCGCAGCGCGTGGTCGATCAGCACCAGTGCGAGCATGGATTCGGCGATCGGCGTCGCGCGGATGCCCACGCAGGGGTCGTGGCGACCCTCGGTGGCGACCATGACGGGATTGCCTGCGCGGTCGATCGAGCGACGCTCGAGGCGGATGCTCGAGGTCGGCTTGATCGCGATGCTGGCGAGAATGTCCTGTCCGGTGGAGATGCCACCGAGCACGCCGCCCGCATGATTGGACAGGAAGCCCGCGGGCGTCATCTCGTCGCCGTGCTCGGTGCCGCGCTGCGCGACCGACTTGAACCCGGCGCCGATCTCCACGCCCTTGACCGCGTTGATGCCCATCATCGCGTAGGCGATGTCGGCATCGAGCCGCCCGTACACCGGCTCGCCCCAGCCGACCGGGACGCCGCTGGCGACCACGTCGATGCGCGCGCCGATCGAGTCGCCCGACTTGCGCAGCGCGTCCATGTAGCTTTCGAGCTGCGGCACCAGCGCCGCATCCGGGCAGAAGAACGGGTTGTTGCCGACCTCGTTCCAGTCGAGCGCCTGCGCGCGCAGCGGGCCGAGCTGGCTCAGATAGCCGCGCACCTCGACGCCGTGGCGCGCGCGCAGCCACTTCTTGGCGATGCCGGCGGCGGCGACGCGCATCGCCGTCTCGCGCGCCGACGAGCGCCCGCCGCCACGATGGTCGCGCAGGCCGTACTTCTGCAGGTAGGTGAAGTCGGCGTGGCCGGGGCGGAAGCGGTCCTTGATCTCGGAATAGTCCTTGGAGCGCTGGTCGGTGTTCTCGATCAGCAGCCCGATCGGCGCGCCGGTGGTCACACCCTCGAACACCCCCGACAGGATGCGCACGCGGTCCTCTTCCTGGCGCTGCGTGGTGTAGCGCGAACTGCCCGGGCGGCGCCGGTCGAGATCGGGCTGCAGGTCTTCCGCGCAGAGCGCGAGTCCGGGCGGGCAGCCATCGACGATGCCGCCGATGGCCGGGCCATGGCTCTCGCCGAAGCTCGTCAGCGTGAAGAGACGACCGATACTGTTGCCTGACATGGGAATGCGCGCGCTCCGGTGAAACAGGGCGCGATTATACGGAGAATCGCCCGCACGCGGCCCGACTGCGGTGATTTGTCACGGCGCGCGGCGGTGCTCGCGGATCTCCCGGGCATGGATCAGCGCAATGCCGTGGCCGCCATGCTCGAAATCCGGCCACAGGAACGGCAACTGCGGGAAGGCTCGCTCCAGCGCATCGGCGCTGTTGCCCACCTCGAGCACCAGCAGCCCCTCGGGCTCGAGGTGATCGGCCACCTCGGCCAGGATGCGCCGCGCGATATCGAGGCCGTCCGCGCCGGCGGCGAGCCCGAGCCGCGGCTCGTGGCGGAACTCCGCGGGCAGCGCGTCCATGTCGGCGGCGTCCACGTAGGGCGGGTTGGTGAGGATCAGGTCGAAGACCTCGTCACCGAGCGCGGCGAAAAGGTCGGACTCGACCACGCGCACGCGTTCGGCCACGCCGTGCAGCGCCACGTTCTCGCGCGCCAGCGCCAGCGCCGCCGGCGAGATGTCGCCGAGCACCACCTCCGCCCCGGGCCAGGCCAGCGCCGCCGCGATGCCGATGCAACCGCCGCCGCAGCACAGATCGAGGATGCGTCGTGGCTCGACCTGCGCGTCGATCCACGGCTCGCAGCGCGTGGCGATCAACTCGGCGAGCGGCGAGCGCGGGATCAGCACCGAGGGATCGACGCGAAAACGCAGCCCGGCAAACCACGCCTCGCCGAGCAGGTAGGCCACGGGCACGCGTTCGCCGACGCGCCGCGCCAGCAATGCGCCGAGGTGCGCGCGTTCGGCGGCGCCGAGACGCGCCTCCAGCACCCAGTCGGGGCTGTCGAAGGGCAGGTGCAGCGCGCCCAGCACCAGCCAGCGCGCCTCGTCCCAGGCGTTGTCGGTGCCGTGCCCGTAGGCCACCCCGGCGGCATTGAAGGCACTCACCGCCCAGCGCAGGAAATCGCGCACCGTCTGCAGTTCCTGCGGTGCCTCGTGTCCGGTTTCAACCTTGCCCACACGTCCTCCAGAAGTCCTGTATGCGCGCGGCGATGGCCGGCGCCTGCTCGAGCATATGACAGTGATGCGAGCCGTCGATCTCCTCGAGCGCGAGCCCGCGCAGCCAGCCGCTGCACTCCTCGTCGGGCTGCCGCGCCCCCAGGCCCTGCGCGGCGCGAAATTGCAGCGCCGGCAGTTGCAGCGCCTCGAGCACGTTGCGCACGTTGCCGCGGGTGAATTTCAGTGCCGAGGCGTGGCGCAGCCGTCCGTCGGTGCGCCAGCGCCAGCCGCCGGGCACGGGCTCCAGGCTGCGCGGCACCAGCATCGCGGCGGCGCGCGGGTCGATGCCGGTCGCCGCGCAACGCGCCGCGACGGCCTCCTCCACGCCGGCGAAGACGCGCGGGCCGCGCGAGCGGCGCCGCCCGTAGTCGTGCGCGAACTGGCGCAGCTGCGCCACGGTATCCTCCTCGCGGAACATCGGCGCGAGCATGCCGTCGAGCAGCACCAGGCTGCTCACGGCGCCCGGCTCGATCGCCGCGAGCAGTGTGGCGATGGCCGCCCCGCGCGAGTGCCCGAGCAGCGCGTAGCGCGCCAGCCCCAGCTCGGCGCTCAGCCACACCAGGTCCGGCAGGTCATCCCAGATGTTGTAGCTGCCGTGCGCTCCGCGCTGATCGCTGAGCCCGTGCCCGGGGAGGTCCAGCGCGATCACGCGATGGCCGGCGAGCAGCGGACCGAGCGCATCGAAGGAAGCGGCGTTGTCCAGCCAGCCGTGCAGCGCCAGCACCGGGTATTCGTGGTCCTCGCCCCACTGGCGCCACGCAAGCCGGGCGCCTCGCACCGTGATCGCGTGCTCGCGCGGCGCGGCGCGCGTGCTCACGGCAACAGCTTCGCCAGCAGCGCCTCGCACTCGGACTGCACCATGAAGCGCGGCACCGGGTAGAAGCCCTGCGCCTCGTCCATGGCGCGGCGCGCGATCACGGGAATGTCCGCCGTGCGCAGCGCATCGAGCGTCTCGGGAATGCCGGTCTCGCGTGCCAGCGCGCGCACCCGGTCGATAAAGCGCTGCGCACGCACGGCGAGCGGCTCGGCGGG
>JAKJFB010000107.1:0-4741 GCA_022705125.1 Pseudomonadota bacterium | reverse complement strand
CCGCCAGCTCCGCGAGTTGCCTCGCGGCCGCATCGCGCGAAAAATCGAGTACGTGCGGCAGCACGATCGCGTTGGCCAGCCCGTGCGGCGTGTGGTACAGGCCGCCGAGGTTGTGCGCGATCGCGTGCACGTAGCCGACGCTGGCGCGCGTGAACGCGAAGCCCGCGTAGGTCGAGGCCAGCGCCATGGCCTGGCGCGCCTCGAGATCGGCGCCGTTGGCGCACACCTTGCCGAGGTTGGCGAAGATCAGGCGCACCGCGGCCACCGAGAGCGGACGCGTATCGGCGTTGGCAAAGCCCGAGATGTAGGACTCGACCGCGTGCGTCAGCGCGTCCATGCCGGTGGCCGCGGTGACCGCGCGCGGCAGCCCGGTCATCAGCGAGGCGTCCAGCGCCGCCATCACCGGCACCAGCTTGCCATCGACCACCGGCGTCTTGGCGCGCGCCGCGGTGTCGGTGACCACGGCCACGGCCGTGACTTCCGAGCCGGTGCCCGCCGTGGTGGGCACGGCGTAGACCGGCAGCGGCGCCTTCTTCACCTTGAAATTGCCGACCACGTCGGCCACGCGGCAGTTGTTGCCGACACAGGCGGCGATCACCTTGGCCGCGTCCATCGGCGAGCCGCCGCCGACCGCCAGCACCGCATCTGCGCGGTGCTCGCGCGCGAGCGCGACGCCGGCCTCGATCTGCGCGTGCGTGGGATCCGGTTCGACACCGTCGTAGACCGCGCAGGCGGCGCCCGCCGCTTCCAGCGCCTGCACCAGCGGCGCGATGAGCCCGATCTTCACCAGCACCGCGTCGGTGACGATCAGCACGCGGCGCGCGCCCAGTTCGACCACGGTGGCGCACAGTCGCTGCGCCGAGCCGGGCCCGGCGAGCAGGATGGGTTTGCGCCCCGACATCACGCTGATCATGAGCTGCAGGATCAGCAGCTGCAGCCGGTGCAGGAACAGTTTGAGCGCGCGAGGCATGGGGAATCTCCGCTGCGTGAAGGCGCCCGGTCGCGTGCCGACCCCGATCCGGTCAATGCCCGCGTGCGCCGGGAGCCTTATAAACCGTCCGTCCGGAAGGCGGCAAGCCCCGCGCGGTGCGTCAGCCCCCGCTCAGTTCCAGCAGCAGACGGTTGAGCCGCTGCACGTAGGCCGCGGGGTCCTCCAGCTCGTCGCCCGAGGCGAGCTGGGCCTGCTCGAACAGGATCGTGGCCAGCGTGGCGAAACGGTCCTCGTCGGGCTCGGCGTCGAGGCGCTTCACCAGAGGGTGATCGGGATTCAGCTCCATGATCGGCTTGGCCTCGGGCACCTGCTGCCCGGCGGCCTGCATGATGCGGCGCATCTGCACGCCCATGTCGTGATCGCCGACGACCAGGCAGGCCGGTGACTCGGTGAGCCGCCCGGTGACGCGCACCTCGTGCACGCGCGTCTCCAGCGCCTTCTGCACGCGCTCGACCAGGTCCTTCGCGGCTTCCTGCTGCTTCTCGCGCGCCTGCTTGCTGGCGCTGTCCTCGAGCTCGCCGAGATCGAGATCCCCGCGCGCCACGTCCTTCAGCTGCTTGCCCTCGAACTGGCCGAGATAGCCGATCATCCACTCGTCGATGCGATCGTGCAGCAGGATCACCTCGATGCCCTTCTTGCGGAACACCTCGAGGTGCGGGCTGTTGCGCGCGGTCAGGAAATTGTCGGCCACCACGTAGTAGATGTCCTTCTGCCCTTCACGCATGCGCTCGACGTACTGCGCGAGGCTCTGGTCCTGCGCCGGCTTGTCGGTGTGCGTGGTGGCGAAGCGGAACAGCTTCGCGACGCGCTCGCGGTTGGCGAAGTCCTCGGCGGGGCCCTCCTTCATGACCTGCCCGAACACGTCCCAGAACTTCTGGTAGTCCTCGGGCTTCTCCGCGGCAAGGCTGTCCAGCATGTCGAGCACGCGTTTGGACAACGCGCCACGCATCGCGTCCACCGCAGCGCTCTTTTGCAGGATCTCGCGCGAGACGTTGAGCGGCAGGTCGTTGGAATCCACCACGCCCTTCACGAAGCGCAGGTACATCGGCAGGAACTGTTCCGCCTCGTCCATGATGAACGTGCGCTGGATGTAGAGCTTGAGGCCGCGCGGCGCCTCGCGGTTCCACAGGTCGAAGGGCGCGTGCGAGGGGATGTACAGCAGCGAGTTGTACTCGTACTTGCCTTCCACCCGGTTGTGGCTCCAGGTGAGCGGATCCTCGAAGTCGTGCGAGATGTGCTTGTAGAACTCGCGGTATTCCTCCTCGGTGACTTCCGCCTTCGAGCGCGTCCACAGCGCCGTGGCCTGGTTGACCGTTTCCCATTCCGGCGCGGCGTCCTTGTCCTCGTCCTTCCCTTCCTCGGCGAAACGCTCCTTCAGCATCAGCACCGGCAGCGAGATGTGGTCGGAGTAGCGCTTCACGATTGAGCGCACCTGCCAGGCGTCGAGGAACTCGCCCGCCTCCTCCTTCAGGTGCAGCACCACCGTGGTGCCGCGCTCGGCGCGCTCGATGTCCTCGACGCTGAACTCGCTCTCCCCGGCCGATTCCCAGCGCACGCCCGCGGCGGCCTCGAGCCCGGCGCGGCGGCTGAACACCTCGACGCGATCCGCGACCATGAAGGCGCTGTAGAAGCCCACGCCGAACTGACCGATCAGCTGCGAGTCCTTGCGCTGGTCGCCCGAGAGCTGCTGCACGAACTGCGCCGTGCCCGAGCGCGCGATGGTGCCGAGGTGGCTGATCGCCTCCTCGCGCGACAGGCCGATGCCGTTGTCGGTGATCGCCAGCGTGCGCGCGTCCTTGTCGATCGCGATGCGGATCTCGAGGTTCGGGTCGTCGGCGAGCAGCGCCGGGTTCGAGAGCGCCTCGAAGCGCAGCTTGTCGGCGGCGTCGGAGGCGTTGGAGATCAGCTCGCGCAGGAAGATCTCCTTCTTGCTGTAGAGCGAGTGGATCATCAGGTGCAGCAGCTGGCGGGCTTCGGTCTGGAAGCCCATGGTTTCCTTGTGCGCGACGGTCATGCGGTGATCTCCCTGCCAGTGAACGGGTATGGGCGCGATATGGGGCCGCGCGCCGGCTTTTCAAGCCGCCCGGATCCTGAAGTGACACCTGCTGCGGCATCGGTTAGAGTCCCGCCGCATCCATGCCGCCCGCGTGCCCCGGCCGACCGAGCCGGGCCGCAGGCGTTGTCCCGCCGATCAGGTATTCGCATGCAGGGAAGTAAGGCATGACGACACAGCAGAATCCTTGTCGCTTGGCGTCCACCCGCCGCGCCGCCGCGCAGGCAGGCTCGTGAGCGCCCCGCCGCGCCGGCGCCCCGGCGGGCGCAATGCCGCGGTACGGCTCGCCGTCGCGCACGCCGTGCTGTCCTACCTGGAACAGGGGCAGCCAGATTTCAGCGTGGCCGACGTGGCCGCGCGCGCCGGCGTGCACCGCGCGACGGTCTATCGCCGCTGGCCGACACGCGCCGCGCTGCTCGGCGAGGCGCTGTCGCTGCAGTACAGCCGCGTCACGGTGCCGATGACGGGGGATTTCGCGGCGGACCTGCGCACGCTGTCGCACCGGCTCGCGCACTACCTCGCCGAACCGGTGCTGCGCACCGTCAACGGCATGGCGATCGCTGACAGCGAGCCCGGCTTCGGCGCGCTGGTGAACACGCACTGGGAGCCGGTGAAACAGCGCATGACCGAGATGATCGAGGCCGGAATACGCAGCGGGCAGCTGCGCCGCGGCACCGACCCCGATGCGATCATTCGCCTCCTGGTCGGCCCGCTGCTGATGACGCCGCTGTTCACGCAGGCAGGCGCCACGCAGGCGCAGATCGACCAGACCGCGGACGCCATCCTGCGGGCGTTTCTGGCGCGTCCGTAGGTCCGCATTCATGCGGACATTGTCCGGCTGAAACCCTGTGTGGGTCCGCATTCATGCGGACGTTGTCCGGTTGAAACCGGACCTACGTGTTACCGGCGCCGGACGGGGAGTACCAGCGGAGCATCTGCTCTGGCGTGTCGCTGAAGTCGCGGCGGCTGCCCGGCACGCGCCAGGCGTGCTCGGCCTGCCCCGGGCTGTAGGAGAAGCAGATGCCCGAGGGCATCGGGTCCTCGGATGCGGGACCCATCGAGACGCTCGCCATGTCGTAGATGCGCGAGAGCGCGACGAAGTAGCCGCGCTGCAGGATGAGCGCGAACTCGAGCTCCTCGCCGGCCAGATTCGCGACCGCCCAACTGGTGAAGCCGCCCAGCACCCGCTGCCCGGCGTAGCGGGCGGGCTCGGTGATCACGCCGTGGCGCAACGACCACGTCAGCACGCGGCCCTGGTCGCGATCGAGCCGGGCCTCGGTGAGGCCGTCGATCTCGTCCGGGACCTCGATGCGGTAGACGCGTTCGCGCGCGGCGCGGAACACATGGGCGATCGCCAGCGCGGCCAGGTCGAACAGGTGGGTGCAATTGCGCCGCGCATCGGCGTGGCGCTTCAACTCGATGATCGATGCGCTGAGCGGCGCACCCACCACTGACTGCAGCGCCGCGGTGGCGCCATTGCAGGTGGTCAGCGGATAGCGGTGCGCCTCGGCGGCAACGGCGGTCACGCGCTCGCCGTCATGCTCGAGCGTGATCGCAAAGGCGTGCGGATCGTCCTCCACGGCCGCCTCGACGCGCGACGGGCCGCTCTGGCGCAGGACGATGGTGCGACGGTAGCAACCGCTGCCATAGCGCGGATCGAGGGCGGCCGTGTAGCCGCCCGCGGTGTTGCTCATGGC
>JAKJFB010000106.1 GCA_022705125.1 Pseudomonadota bacterium | reverse complement strand
CATGGGCAGCTATACCCTTAGCACTCTTTACAACACCACTCCGAACCTGGAGCGGGTAGCGGGAATCGAACCCGCGTCATCAGCTTGGAAGGCTGAGGTTCTACCATTGAACTATACCCGCCTTCCGGTTGCGCCCTCCCGGTGCGCCGCGCCACTTGCGCGTCCCGCACGGGGAAAAGAACTGCCTGCCGAATGGTGGTGGGGGCTGGATTCGAACCAGCGAAGCTTGCGCGTCAGATTTACAGTCTGATCCCTTTGACCGCTCGGGAACCCCACCTGAAAGAGCCGGGCATTCTCTTCGCATGCCCGCCGCCTGTCAACCTGCGCGCGCCTGCTTCCTGCGCCCAAGTTGCATTTATCACGACTTTGCAGCTGCCCCGGCCGCCGCGCCCGGAGAGAATGGAGCTGGCGAGAGGAATTGAACCCCCAACCGGCTGATTACAAATCAGCTGCTCTACCAATTGAGCTACGCCAGCGGCTCGATTCTCTCGTCCCGCCGGACGGCGGGGCGCGAAGTTTAGTCGGAGCCTGTCGCGGGTGCAATGCCGTCTGTAAGGCCGTCTGCAAGGGCGTCACAGCCCACCGGCGCGACGCCGGCCCCGGACGTGGTCGCCGCGACGGCCTCGACGAGCTCCGGCGGCACGGCTGCCCCCGCATCGGGCCCAAGCGCGCCGAGCAGGAAGAATGCCCGGCGAGTGCGCGGCTTCTCGTGAATCGCCACCGGGTAACCGATCCCCTGCATGCGTTCCATCTGTTGCTGCGCGCTCTGCGCATCGCGGAAAACGCCCAGCGACACACCATGCAGCAGCACCGGTTCATCGCGGATCACGAAGCTCTCGACGCCGCGCGCCGTCAGCGCGCTCACCACGGCCCTCGCTTCGTCGTCGGACGGACGCGGGGGCACGTGCACCCAGAAGGTACTGCGATCGGGCGCCTCCCCCTCCTCGACCCGGGCCGCGGGCAACCAGGCAGCTGCGCGCTGGCGCATGCGCTCGCCCGTGGCGCCGTCGCGCAGCGGCCCGATCCGCACGCAATGTTGCTCCGGCGCCGCGACCGCGTCGGTCTCCTGCGCCGCTCCGGCCGCGGCAGGGTCATCCGCCCGCGCGTCGCGATGCTCCCCGGCGGGCGGGGAGGCATCGGGCAATTCCCGCGCGTCCGGCTGGCCAGCCACGCCGGGCGCTGCCGATGGATCCGCTGCAGCGGATCCAGCAGGAACCGATCCGGGCGTTGCGATGGCGTCGCCGGCGGGCGCCAATGCCGCGGTGGCGTCGCCGGCCTCCCCGGGCGCCGCGATGGCCATGCTCTCCGCCGCAACCTCTGGCGCAGGTGAGTATTCACTCGCAAGTTCCAGCCTCACAGCATAAGCAGGCGCTCCCGGGCGGCGCCCGGCGTCCTCGATGCTCTCGCGCGGCGACAACAGGAGCCAGCCCGCGCAGAGCGCGTTGGCGGCCAGGAGCACCAGGAACAGGCGGCGCATCAGGGCAGGGCCAGGCTGAGCCCGTCGAGCACCAGCTGCGGCCGGATGTTCGCGGGGAAGTCGAGGCAGGCAGCGATGGCCGGCGCATCGCCGCCGGTCAGCAGTACCACCGCTCCGGGGCACGCCTGCGCGAAGCGCTCGCGGGCAGCGCGCAGGAAGCCGGCCGCGGCCAGCAGGGTGCCGCCGCCGACGGCCTCGGCCGTGTCGCGCCCCGGCGCCACCCCCGTTGCGGCCACCGTGGCTTCGAAGCGCACGCGGTCCGTGGCCGCAAGCAGGCTGGCGCGCATCATCGTGAGACCGGGCGCAATGTAGCCACCGCGGTGCTCGCCGCCGGCATCGACCAGGTCGGCCGTGATCGCGCTGCCGCAGTCGAGCACGCAGACCGCGCCGCCGATCTCGGCGAAACCGGCCAGCATCGCGAGCCAGCGATCGACCCCGAGCCGTTGCGGTTCCGCGTAGCCATTGCGCACCCCGGCGGCGATGGCCTGCGAGCGGGCGAACGCCGTTTCCAGCCCCAGCACCTCCTGCACCGCCTCGCGCGTCGCCGCCTCCACCTGCGGCCCGCGCACGCAGCCGGCGCGCACGCGCGCGATCGCCGCGCGCTCCGGCAGCGAACCCAGGGTGGCGGCAAGTTCATCGACGGCGCAAGCGCCGGCACGCGCGGGCGCCTCTGCCAGGCGCCACTTGCAGCGCGTATTGCCGATGTCGAGCTCCAGGATCACCCGGTGCGCCTCACGCTTATCTCGCCACCGCTCAGCAGCTGCTCCCCTTCGGAGGTCATGAGCCGCAACGCGCCGGTGGCATCGATGCCATTCGCCATACCCTGCACGCTCGGGCCGCTTCCGCCCGACACCGACACTTCGAGCCCGCGCAGCGCATCGACCCGCTCCCACTCCGTGGCGAAATGGCCGAAACCGTGGCGCGCGAAATCGCCAAGGATATCGAGACAGGACTCCAGCAGCGCCGCCGCCAGCGCGTTGCGCCCGACGCGGGCACCGCACACCGTCTCGAGATCGGTCCAGGACTGCCCGATTGCCGTGGCGGCGCCGGGCGGCATGCTCACGTTGATGCCGACGCCGATCACCGCGGTGACAGGGCCTGCCAGCTCGCCGTCGATCTCGATCAGGATGCCGCCCAGCTTCGCCGCGCCCGCCACCAGGTCGTTCGGCCACTTGAGCATCACGTCGCGCGCGCCCAAGCGCGTGAGCGCGCGCACCGCGCCCATGCCGATCACCAGGCTCAGGCCCTCCAGCGCCGCCACGCCGCCATCGAAGCGCCAGGCGAAAGAGCAGTAGATGTTGCGCCCGAAGGGACTCACCCAGCTGCGTCCGCGGCGGCCGCGGCCGCTGGTCTGCTGTTCGGCGAATACCACGGCCCCATGGCCGAGCGTGCCGGCCCGCAAGCCTTCCAGCACCAGCGCATTGGTGGAATCCACCACCCGGCGCAACTCGAGCCGCGACAGCTGTTGCCGCACCCGCCCGGGCAGTGCCGCCGCGATGCACTCGCGATCGAGCAGCTCGATGCCGCCGGGCACGCGGTAGCCGCGCCCGCTCACGCGCTCGAGCGCGATGCCGCGCTCGGCGAGCTTGCCCACGCGCTTCCAGATCCCTGCGCGGGAAATGCCCAGCCGGCCTGCCAGCCACTCGCCGGAGCGGAACTCGCCGTCGGCGAGCAGCGCCAGCAACGCGGTTTCCTCGTTGAGGTCTGCCACGGGCAACGGCCGGTGCGGCGCCGGATCGGGCGGATGCCGGCCACTAGTCACGGTAGCGCCGCACCAGGTCCTGGTAGGCGTCGATGCGCCGGTCGCGCAGGAACGGCCAGATGCGCCGCACGTCCTCGCTGCGCCTCAAGTCGAGTTCCGCCAGCAATACCTGCGGCTCGCTGTCGCCGGCGCGCGCGATGAACTCGCCCTGCGGACCGGCAACGAAGCTGTGCCCCCAGAAGCGGATGCCCGGCCCCTGCGCCGAGGGGTCCGGCTCGTGGCCGACGCGGTTGGCGACCAGTACCGGCACGCCGTTGGCGACCGCGTGCGCGCGCTGCACCGTGATCCAGGCCTCGCGCTGGCGAGCCTGCTCCCCGGGCGTGTCGCGCGGATCCCAGCCGATCGCGGTCGGGTAGAGCAGCAGCTCGGCGCCGGCCAGCGCCATCAGGCGCGCCGCTTCCGGGTACCACTGGTCCCAGCACACCAGCACGCCGAGGCGGCCCACCGAGGTGTCGATCGGCGTGAAGCCGAGATCGCCGGGCGTGAAGTAGAACTTCTCGTAGTACGCCGGATCGTCGGGGATGTGCATCTTGCGGTAGCGCCCGGCGATACTGCCGTCGCGCTCGAACACCACCGCGGTGTTGTGGTACAGGCCCGGCGCGCGGCGCTCGAACAGCGAGGCAACGAGCACGATGCCGAGCTCGCGCGCCAGCGACCCGAGGAATTCGCAGCTCGGGCCCGGGATCGCTTCGGCGCGGTCGAAACACGCCACGTCCTCGACCTGGCAGAAATACGGCCCGGTGTGCAGTTCCTGCAGCAGCACCAGGCGCGCCCCACCCGCCGCGGCCTCGCGCACCAGCGCGGCCGTGGTCGCGAGATTGGCGTCGCGCCCTTCCACGCAGGCGTGCTGGATGCAGGCAACGAGCAGCCTGGAACTCATGTGCTTCTCCTCACGATGCGCCCTCATGATGCGACCCCGTGGCGCCGCCTCGCGTGGCGGCCTCGAATGGCGCGTGAAAATTATACCGGCGCCAGCGTGCCGGCCGGCAACTGCATCGTGATGCAGTGCAGCGAGCCGTACTGCTGGATCAACGGCAGGCAGTCGATCGCGATGATCTCGCGATCGGGAAAGCAGAGCCGCAGCTGCGCCAGCGCCCCGGCATCGGCCGGGTCGCGATAGGTCGGCGCCAGCACCGCGCCGTTGATGACCAGGAAATTGGCGTAGGTCGCCGGCAGGCGCCGCCCGTCGCGTCCGTGCTTGGCGCCCGGCCAGGGCAGCGGCACCAGGCGGTAGGGCTCGCCGCGCGCATCGCGCAACGCGCGCAGTTCGCGCTCCATCGCGTCGAGCTCCGCGAAGTGCGGGTCCGCGCGCTCGCTGCAGCGCACGTAGGCAATGGTGCGTTCGTCGCAAAAGCGCGCCAGCGTGTCGATGTGGCTGTCGGTGTCGTCGCCCTCGAGCGCGCCGTGCTCCAGCCACAGCACCCGCTGCAGTCCGAACAGCTCGCCCAGGCGCTGCTCGATCGCCGCGCGCGAAAACGCCGGGTTGCGCCCCGGCGACAGCAGGCAGGCCGAGGTGGTCAGCAGGGTGCCGGCGCCATCGGACTCGATGCCGCCGCCCTCCAGCACGAACTCGACCGGCTCGCGCGGCGTGACACCGAAGGCGCCCTGGCGCGCCAGCTCCGCCGTGATGCGGTCGTCGAGCCCGGCCTCGTACTTGCCGCCCCAGCCGTTGAACACGAAGTCCAGCAGTCGCGGCCGCCCGCCGTCGATGATCGTGATCGGCCCGTGGTCACGCGCCCAGGAATCGTTGGATGGCACCACGCGCAGCGCCACGCGCCCGCGCGGCACGCCGCCTGCCGCCAGCAGGGCCGCCACGTGATCGCGGTGCGCCGCGTCGCGCACGCAGACCAGCACGCGCTCGCGCGCGCTCACCGCATGCGCTATCGCCACGTAGACCGGCTCGACCTGCGCCAGCCACGGCAGCCAGTCGCTGTGCTCGTGCGGCCAGGTGAGCATGATGCCGTCCTGCGGCTCCCATTCCGCCGGAAGCCGCCGCGCGGGGGGCGCTGCTGTCTGCATCGGTCGTTCCTCGAAGAATCTGCGACATCGGGCGGCGCTCGGGCCCGCCCCGGACGGGCGCGCAGTCTAATCCATCGCCGCGGACGGTGTCGCCGGCTCAATTCGGCGCGCGTCACTGGCATAATCGGGCGCCGCGCCACCGCGGCAACCCAGGACAGCCGAGACCTTGCCCATCACCCGGAATCAGCGCAACCACCGCCGCCGCGGCGCCCTGGCGCTGCTGTGCGCCGCGGCGTTGCTGTGCACCCTGGCGCTGCGCCCGGCGGCGGGTCTCGCGGAGCCGCTGAAGCTCACGGTGCGCGGGCTGGACAACGCGGCGCAGCAGAACCTGCGCGCGCATCTCGGCGATGTCGATGTCGCACTCGCCGGGCAGGAGGCGCGACTGCAGAGGGTCCTGACGCGCGCGGTGCGCGACGCGCTGCAGCCGCTGGGCTACTACGAGGCGCAGTTCAGCGTTGCGCGCGACGGCGCGCGGCTGGTGATCGACGTCGAGCCCGGCCCGCGGGTGCGGTTTGCCGCGCCCGAGATAGCCGTCGACGAGCCCGCCGCCTCGTTGCCAGCCATCCGCGCGCTGCTGCGCTCGGGCGCGCTGGCCGCGGGCAGGCCGCTCGCCCACGCCGACTACGACCGCTTTCGCGACGAGCTGCTGCGCGGCTGCCTGCGTCTGGGTTTCTTCGACGCGAAGTACCGGCTCTCGGAGCTGCGCATCGACCTGGCGGCGCGCACCGCCACCGCCAGGCTGGACCTCGCCTGCGGCGCGCGCTACGCCTTCGGCACGCTGGAGATTTCGGGCAGCCGGATCGATCACGAGCTGCTCGCATCGCTGGCGCGGTTCCGTGCCGGCGAGCCCTTCGACAACGAGCTCGTGTCGCGCTTCGAGCAGCGCCTACGCGACACCGGCTTCTTTCGCGAGGTGATCGTGCGCGTGACGCCCGGGGCGGATGCCCGCGCGGACGTGACCGCGCTCACCGAGGACATCGTGACCAGCCGTTACGAGGTGGGCCTGGGCTTCAGCACCGACTCCGCGCTGCGCCTGCGCTTCAACCGCGACTCGCCGCTGCTCAACGACAACGGCCATTCGCTGCGCATCGAGTCCGAGATCACCGAGTCGCGCCAGGCGGTCGAGGCCCTCTACCGCATTCCGCACCGCGATCCGCTCGACGACATCCTCGAGCTCACCGCGGGGATGCAGGACCAGAGCGTGCAGGACACCGACTCCCTCACCGCGACGTTCGGCGTGCGCCACGCGATCAAGGTCTTCGGCGACTGGTCCTTCGGCTACGGCGCCAGCGTGGAGATGGAACGCTACACCATCGGCAGGGCGAGCGAGAAGCGCACCGCCTACCTGATGCCCGCGGCCAGCATCTCGCGCACGCGGATCGATCCCGGCGTGGATCCGCGCAGCGGCAGCGCGTGGTTCAGCGCGATCGACACGAGCGACCGCGCGCTGGGCTCGCCGGCGGATTTCCTGCGCTGGCGCGGCAGCGGCAAGTGGCTCGCCGGCCTGCCCGATGACAACACCACGGTGCTCGCGCGCCTCGAGCTGGGCGCGATCCTCACCGACGGTTTCGAGAACCTGCCGCCGTTGCTGCGCTTCAGCGCCGGGGGCGACAACAGCATCCGCGGCTACGATTTCGAGTCGATCGGGCCACGCGACGACAACGGCAAACTCACCGGCAGCCGCTATCTCGCCGTAGGCAGCATCGAGGTATCGCGGCGCGTGCTGCCGCAATGGCGCGTCGCCGCCTTCGTGGACGGGGGCAGCGCGTTCAACGACTCGAACGCCGCGTTCTACCAGAGCGCCGGGCTGGGGCTGCGCTGGCTGTCGCCGGTGGGCCAGATCCGGGTCGATCTCGCGGTACCGGTGCGCGACGGCGAGAACTCGGGTTTCAAGGTGCACATCAGCATGGGGCCGCCGCTGTGAGCGCGCGCGGCCTCTCGCTGGCGCTGCTGCGCGTGCTGCTGTGGGGCCTCACCGCGGCGCTGGTGCTGGCGCTGGGGCTGGGCGCCACCGCGCGCGGCACGGCGCTGCTGGCGCGCACGCTGTCTCTCGTGGAGCCCCGGCTGGTGATCGCGCACCGCGACGGCAACCTGCTCGAGGCAGGCTTCGAGCGCATCGCCTGGCACGACGCCGCACTCGCGCTCGAGCTGCGCGATGTCGCGTGGACGCTTACGCCGCGCTGCCTGCTCACCGACGTGCTGTGCTTCGAACAGCTCGCGATCGCCACGCTGGACATCGACATCGGCCCCGCCTCGGGCCGATCGAGCCCGCTCGCGCTGGCGCCGGTGATGCTGCCCCTGCAGCTCAGCGTCGCGCACGGCACGCTCGCCACCCTCAACGTGCGCCGCGGCGCCGCGCCGCTGCTGACGCTGCAAGACATCGCGCTCGGCGGCCAGATGCACGGCAGCCGCATCGAGCTGCAACGCCTCGAGGCGCGCATGGGCGAGTTGCGAGCCTCGCTGGCGGGCAGCGTCGAGCTGCACGCGCAACTGCCGCTCGAAGCCACGGGGCGCCTGCGCTGGGGCGCCGCGCATCACGCCGACATCCGCGCCGGCGGGGACCTGGCGCGCCTCGTGTTCAGCGCGCGCAGCGGCGGCCCTTACGCGCTCGATGTCGAGGGGCACATCGATGCGCTGGCGCGCCCGCTCGCGCTCACGCTGAGGGCGCGCAGCCGCGAGGCGCTGCTGCTGCGCCCGGAACAGCCCGGTCTTGCCGCGCTGCACGAGGCCACGCTGACGCTCGAGGGCACGCTGGCCGCGCTGCGCGCCACGCTCGCGGCGCGGCTGGAGTCCGAGGCGCTGGGCGCCAACGCAGTCAGCGCCGCCGCGACGTGGACGCCCGGGCGCATCGACGTCGAGGCCTTCGCACTGCAAGGCGAGGCGGGGCAGCTGGACGCCAGCGGCCATCTCGACACCGGCGCCGGGCGCCATTGGGCGGTGCAGGCGCGGGCCACGGACTTCTGTCCCACCGGCTGGACCCCGGCGCTGCGCTGCGCCCTGAGCGGCACCGCCACGCTGGAGGGCGCATTCGGCACACCGCTCGCGCTCGCCGTCGAGAGCGCACTCGAGGGCACCGTCAACGACCACCCCGCGCGCATTGCCGGGCGCGTGGCGGCGTTGCCGGACGGGCGCTGGCAAGTCGACGGGCTGCGGCTCGCGAGCGGCGCGAACACGCTCGCGCTCGAGGGCAGCGTCGGCGAGCAGATCGCGCTCGACGCCACGCTCGAGGTCGCCAATCTCGCCGACACCATCGCCACTGCCACCGGCTCGGGCGGCGGCAGCTTGCGCGTGCGCGGCAGCCGC
>JAKJFB010000105.1 GCA_022705125.1 Pseudomonadota bacterium | reverse complement strand
CCTCCAGCACAGCCTTACGTTTCATCGCATTCGTTTTCGAGCCACTCATCGCATACCTCGCGTTGTTCACGACTTGCCCGGCGAAAGCTGATCACGCGCGTCGCACCACTGCGCCCGGTATGCACCACCGTCAACACCGCCATAAAGGCGCCGACAAGCGACCTTAGCCCTGCAGCCGATACGCACCGTCCTCAGGCAACACCGTGCCGAGCTCTTCCAGCGCTTTGAGCACCGCCTGCACGCCGGCGCGGGGCGTGCGCTTGAAGCGGGTGGCGATGGCCTCGGCGGGGAGCGGCTGGTGGGCGAGCGTGCTGCGCACGGCGGCGACCTGTTCGCGCGTAACCGGGGTACGTCCCCGTTATTCCTTAATTGCGATCCGCAGCATCGAGCCGATCCAGAACCGCGAGCGCCGCGCGGACGTCACCCGTCGCCGCAACGGCGCGAAAGTGATTCTCCGTATCCCATGCGGCCAGCGCCTGCGCGCCGAGTTCTTCGATCAGCTTGTTCATGCTCTGCCCGCGGCTACGCGCCAGCGCCTTGAGCCTCGCGGCGGTGTCATCAGGCAAACGAATCGTCAACGTACTCATGGCCACTCCTTCAATGCTTCAGCCGGCGTCATCACGCGCAGCGCGCCCAGCTTTAGTTCACCCCGCCCGACATCCCGAACGTTGTGGGTGATGATCGCAGCTGCATTCCCGGCAAGTGCAAGTTCGAAAAGATGATTGTCGCCGTCGTCGGGCAGGTTCGGGCGCCACCCGAAATAGACCGAAACCCATCGACCGCGCCGTGCAAGTGCAGCCAGAACCCGCTGTCGTTCGGTCAAGGTTGTTGCATCGCCCCACACCGGCCGACCAAGGAGGTCGTTGTATTCCAGCCAGAGTGCGTTTCCGAACAATGGCTGAAAATTGCCTTCCAAGGCCCGGCGCAGCACCTGTCGCGATGCACCTCCCGCGGATCGCAAAGCTGCGACGAAGACATTCGTATCGATGACGACTGGCACGATATTGACAGCATAGGTGCTGTCAGATTCCCGGACAAGACGGCTCATTGACTCACCCCTGCAAGCGATACGTGCCGCCCTCGTGCGCCACCATGCCCAGCTCTTCCAGCGCTTCGAGCACGGCCTGCACGCCGGCGCGGGGGGTGCGCTTGAAGCGGGCGGCGATGGCCTCGGCGGGGAGCGGCTGGTGCGCGAGCGCGCTGCGCACGGCGGCGACCTGTTCGCGCATGTTCTTGGGCCAGGTCGCCTTGCCGGCGGCGGCGGGGGCTGCAGCGGATTCGGCCTCGTCGGCGGGGCCGAAGTCGGCTTCGACCTGGCTTGGGACGGCAGTGGCGGAAGTGGCGCCGGGGTTCTGGTAGTCGGGGCGCAGCCAGCGGATGTGGCCGCGGGCTTCTTCGGCGGCGCGCACGGCGTTGAGTTCGACGAGGCGGCGCAGCAGTTCTTCCTCGGCGGCGGCCTGGGCTTCGGGCTTGTCGGGCAGCGGCGTGGTGGCGCCGGGCTTGCCGACGAGTTACGCGGCGAGGTCGCACCAGCCGTAGGCCTCGAACACTGCGCTGTCGAGCGCGTCGTGCAGCTCGCGCAGCACCGACACCAGGCCCTGCTCGTGGATCGTGCGTTCCTTGGGCGTGAGCGTGTCGCCGGCGCGCAGCTTTTCGAGCACGTTGTACATGCCGGTGAGGGTCAGCTCGGGGTGCAGCGCCTGCTGGCGCTTGCGGTGAGCGTCGAGCTGCTCGGCGAGGTCGCGGATGCGGGCGGCTTGCGCGGGCGAGGGGTCGGGGAAGGGGAAGGTTTCGAAGCAGGTGGTTTTTACATAGACGGAGTCGTTGCCAACGCCAAGGCGACTACCAGCCGCAAGGGCCCACGCAACATGGAGCCTGCTACCCAGGATGCCGAGTAGCAGGGCGTCATCGGTCGCAACATTCACCACCTTGTTGTCCGGAAGGATGTTGGCGTCGAGCAACTGGAAGACCCGATGCTTCATTGTTTCCACTGTCGCGACATGTGCCTTCAAGCCCGCAGACATCGCGCGCCAGTCCCTTCGAGCCTCACCAAAGATCCACCAATTTTCTCGGTAGATTGCACGATTGTTCTGATCGCGCTCTGGCTTCACCCGCTCTAGTACCCACTGATAAATCGCTGGGTATCGGGTTCGCACTTCGTCGACGGTGAGGCCGAAGAGATCGATGACCATTACTCCGCGGGGTCTATCGGTGAGGTCGCGTCCATTCCGATAGGCCCGAATGTGGTGCTCAATGCCACCAATTGTGCCGAGGCCAAGTGACCTTGCCTCGTCGGGCGTGACGATGAAGCCGGCACCGTGGAGCTTTACCCCCGGCGAACTGATGCCAACATTTGACCGAAGCGAGATTGCACCGGTCACGTTTGCGCCGCTGCGGAGATCCGCATGCAAGCGTCCACTACGTGTTTGTAGCGTTACGTCGATTTCGTCTTGGTCAGTCTCACGTTCGTCCTTTACTTCCGACAATTGCCCGTCCTGCTCACCCCCCGCCCCCACCGTCATCGCAATCCTCACCGCCGCCCCGTCCGCCGCATCCACCCACGGATGATCCGGAATCGCGAACGCCAGCGACAGCGGGTTCTTCGCCTCGAGCTGCGCCTGCACGACGCGGCGGTTGAAGGTCTGCTTGATGCTGTTGGTGGTGATGAAGCCGAAGCGGCGCGCCTTGTCCGCGCGCACGGTCTCGCTGGCGATGTGCCACCAGTACATGACGAAATCGGCCGATTCCGGCACCTCGGGCCAGGTGCGGCGTACCGCGTCCACATAGCCGTCGCCGAGCGCGCGGCGCATGGTGGCGGCGCCGATGAACGGCGGATTCCCCACGATGTAATCCGCCTGCGGCCACGCCGCCTTGCGCGGGTTCACGTAGCGTATCTGCACCACCTGCGCGGTCTCGTCCGGGATGTCCTCGCCGGTGATCGGGCTCTTCCGGTAGCTCACGCCGTCCCAGCGCGTGACCGGGCGTCCCGCCTCGTCGGTGACCGGTTCCTCGCGCTCGTACTCGATCAGCGCGTCGCGGTGCTCGATGTTGCGGAAGTCGCGCAGCACCGGCTCGGGCGGGTTCACCGAGCCGTGGGTGCGGAAGTGCCATTGCAGGTAGCCGATCCACAGCACCATCTCGGCGATGCGGGCGGCGCGCGGGTTGATCTCGAGGCCGAGGAACTGCTGCGGGTCGACGGTGACGCCTTCGAGTTCGAGCAGGCCCTGGGATTCGCCGAGGTCGTGCAGCAGGTTGAGCACTTCGCCTTCGAGGCGCTTGAGGTGTTCCAGCGTCACATACAGAAAATTTCCGCTGCCGCAGGCGGGGTCGAGCACGCGCACGGTGCACAGGTGGCGGTGGAAAGTGCGGATCTCGGCGACCGCCTCCCTGTGCTTGCCCTGCTGCTCGTAGGTGAGCGCGGCCGCCTGCACCTCGCGCCATTCCGCGCGCAGCGGTTCGATGACGGTGGGCAGCACCAGACGTTCGACGTAGGCGCGCGGGGTGTAGTGGGCGCCGAGCTTGTGGCGTTCGCGCGGGTCGAGCGCGCGCTCGAGCAGGGTGCCGAAGATGGCGGGTTCGACGTAGCGCCAGTCGGCCTTCGATGCCTTCAGCAGCAGCTCGAGCTGGTCGCGGTCGAGCGGGATGGCGCTGGCCTCGGAGAACAGGCCGCCGTTGAAGCGCAGCACCTTGTTGCGCAGGATCGGCGAGAAGCCGCCGGTGTTCATGTTCTGCCACAGGTGTTCGAGCATGGGCGCGAAGGTGTGCGGCTGGCCCGCGAGGCTTTCGAGCAGCTCGGTGAAGGCGCGCGGCGGCAGCAGGCCGACGTCCTCGGCGAACATGGTGAACAGCGCGCGCATCAGGAAGCCGGCGACCTGCTGCGGGGCGTGGCCGGCGGCTTCGAGCGAGCGCGCGAGCGAGGCCAGGCGGTCGGCGATCTCGCGCGTGACGCGCGCCGAGCGGCGGGCGGGGTCGAGCGCGAGCGGGTCGAGCCAGACCTCGCGCAGGCGCTGACGGATGTCTTCGCGGTGCAGGTCGTCGAGGCGGATGCGGTGGCTGCGGGGGTCGGGGTAGGGCGTGTAGGTGGCGCCCGAGCGGCTGAACTCGGCGTAGAGCTCGATGTTGCGGCCGACGTCGACCACCAGGATGAAGGGCGGCCGGCCCTCGTCGGCGGGGAGCGCGCGGGCGTACTGGTCGGCCTGGTTGTGGGCGCGCAGCATGGCCTTGTCCCAGCCCGAGCTGTCGAGCGTCCTGCCCGACTGCTTGGCCTCGAGCACGAAGGCGCCGCGGCGGTAGAGGTCGATGAAGCCGTTGCTGGCGCTGCCGTCGGGCTGGCGCATCAGCACCCGGCGCTCGAACACGTAGGCGTTGTCGCGGGTGTCCTCGCCGGCAGGGTCGGGGCGCGGCAGCGCGAGCAGTTCGCACAGCTCGGCGAGGAAGAGCTGGTAGTTGGCGCGCTCGCTGCCACCGGCGCGCTGCCAGCGCGCGATGAAGGCGTCGAGGGCGGCGGGGCTGGCGCTGTCGGCGGGCTGGGGCAAGGTGGATGACGAGGTCACGGGGTGGTCATGCAGACGGGTTGGGGTGCGGGGATTGTAGCGGGCGGGGTGGTGTCAGGACTTGTGGGTTTGCACTGCACGCGCGGCGAAGGCAAGGGCGGGGAAGTGGTCGCAGTGAGGTCGGGGTGTGGTGAATTGGACGTGCATGTACAAAAATGTCGGACAGATTCCGTCGTCTTCGTGGATCGTGCCGATAGCCGGCGGGTGATCAGCCTTCGCAAGGCAAACCAACGAGAGGTCAAACGCTATGCCGAAGCTTAGGACGGGAACCCTGCATCCGAGCGCCGAGGAAGTTGCTGCCATCACGGCCGCTGCGTTGTCGGATCCGGATGCCATCCCCTATACGGATGCGGAGTGGGAGGCGGCCAAACCGACGATCCGCTGCGGCAGGCCGCCGGCCGCTGTAACCAAGGAACGCATCACGATCCGCTTGTCGCGCGACGTGGTGGAGCAGTTCCGCGCGACGGGGGATGGCTGGCAGACGCGGATGGATGCCGCGCTCAAGGACTGGTTGAAGACGCACTCGCCGGCTTGAGACGTTTGCGCGGTAGGTGATGCGTATGGCACGCACACAATTCTTGTAAGCGTTCGTGGGGCGTGGTGCGCAGGTTGGGTGTCGTGCTCTCTTCCTCCCGGGAAGGCGTGCCGTGCTGATCCGACCACCATCCGGAGCCTGCAAGCCACGCGCTTAGGACAAGCAGCCTGAGATGGAGACAACACAGATGCCTGCAGATACCTGCATGCGCTGGGCACTCGCCCTGTCACTGATGTGCTCCGCAACCGTGGCGCAGGCTGCCACGGTCTGGGTCGGGCGCTTCCCCGCCGGCGCCTCGGGCCTGCCCGAGCCCTGGCGCGTGCAGCAGCTCGACGCGCGCGTCGCGCCCACGCGGTACACACTCAAGACCTGGAATGGCGTGGTCGCGATCGAGGCGGTCGCCGAGCGCAGCATGGCCCTGCTCGGCCGCCCGCTCGAGGTCGACCTCGAGGCCACGCCGCACCTGTGCTGGCTGTGGCGCGTCGATGCGCCGCTCGTCACCGCGGACATGAGGACCAAGGCTGGCGACGACTACGCGGCGCGGGTGTATGTGAGCTTCAAGGTGGCGCCCGAGGCGCTCGGCTTGGCCACCCGGGCCAAGCTGGCGCTGGCGCGCTCGATCTACGGCGACCAGGTGCCGGACGCGGCGCTCAACTACGTGTGGGACAACCGCCAGCCGGTCGGCACCCTGATGCCCAACGCCTACACCGACCGCACGCGCATGATCGTGCTGCGCTCGGGCGCGGGGGATGCCGGGGCCTGGGTCGTCGAGCGGCGCGATGTGGCGGAAGACTTCAAGCGCGCCTTCGGTGATCTGCCGGCGCAGCTCGGCGGGATTGCCCTGGCGTCCGATACGGACAACACCGGCGAGCGGGCGCGCGCAGGGTTTGCGGAGTTCCGCTTCGTTTCGCGGGACGAGACCTGTGCGGCGCCCCATCTAGCGACGAAGCGCGATGATCGGGTTGCACCCGACAGGAGCGAGCGATGAGCAAGGCAGGCGCACAGGCTGCGGCCCCGCCGTGGGACGACGCGTCGATCAGCGCCATCCGGCGCGACATGCTGCGCTTTGCCCGCATGCAGCTGCGCGACAGCGGGGCGGCGGAGGACATGGTTCAGGAGGCGCTGATGGCGGCGATGCGGAGCGCAAAGAGCTTTGCCGGGCGGTCTGCCTTCAAGACCTGGATGTTCGCGATCCTGCGCAACAAGATCGTCGACCACATCCGCGCGTCCTCGCGTGAGATCTGCAGCTCGGATCTCGTCGGGTCCTCGGATCTGGACGCCGGGCTGGAAGAGTTCGACGTGCTGTTCAAGCAAGGGGGGCACTGGAACCCCGACGATCGCCCCGCGACCTGGTCCGATCCGGAAGCCGCCTTCGAGCAGGACGCGTTCTGGACGGTGTTCGACCTCTGCATGAACAAGCTTCCCGAGCACATCGCCCGCGTCTACACGATGCGCGAGCTGCTGGAGCTCGAGACCGCCGAGATCTGCGCGGAGCTGGGCATCACCCCCAACAACTGCTTCGTGATCCTGCACCGCGCGCGGCTCGGGCTGCGGGAGTGTCTGGAGAACCGCTGGTTCCGGGGAGAGTCCCGATGAAGATGATGAACTGCAAGGACGCGACCCGGCTCATGTCCGAACGCTACGAGCGCACGCTGAGCCTGCGCGAGCGCCTGGCGCTGAAGGTGCACACGGCGATGTGCAGGGGCTGCTCGAACTACGGGCTGCATCTCGACGTGCTGCGCCTCGCCGCCAGGCGCCTGCGCGAGGGCTGCGAGGGTGGCGAGCGCTGAGCATCAGCGCAGCAGCAACGTCGGGATCGTCGCTGCGCGCAGCAGGTCGGTGGTCTTGCTGCCGACGAGCAGCGCGCGCAGCGGCGAGTGGGCGTAGGCGCCCATCAGCAGCATTTGGATCACGCGGATCAGCAGCGCGAGCGGGAATAGGCCCGCCAACAGCGTTTTCCCGCCGGCCTCTGCCACAGGTAAAATGCGATCGAAATATGCATTAAGCAATTCTGTTGGCAACCCGACCCTGCTGTGCAAAATCTTCGAGAACGCTCGCTGAAGTCGCTCTCCTTAAAAGTAACTTATCTGTTACCATTTGCAAGCAATGCCCTACCATCTCAGAGAGCTTGTTTACCTGATGGCAGCAGTCCCTACGCCGACTGGTTTTCAACGCTCGACCCCATCGCGGCCGCGAAGGTTACGGTAGCAGCGGCAAGAATGGAGCTGGGCAACCTCTCGAACGTCGAGTGGTTTCGGGGCATCGGTGAGTACAAGATCGATTGGGGCCCTGGATACCGCATCTACCTGGAGAAGGATGGGCTCGAGATCGTCGTGCTGCTCGGTGGCGGGAGCAAGAAGCGCCAGCAGCGCGATATCGACGAAGCGGTGGCCTTGTGGGAAGACTACAAGCGCCGCAAGGCCCGGATGAATAAAGGAGCCTGACCATGGCACTGACCCGCGACTTCAAGCAGACCGTCGCTGCACGGGTGCAGCGCGACCCCGCGTTCGCGCAGGCGCTGCTCGACGAGGCGATCACCCTGTTCATCAACGGTGAGCCCGACACCGCAAAGCTGGTTTTGCGAGACCTTGTGAACGCGACCCTTGGCTTCGAGTCCCTCGCCGAGGAGATCCACAAGCCCGCGAAAAGCCTGCACCGGATGCTGTCGGCGTCGGGCAATCCGACGATGAGCAACATCTCGGCGATCTTTGCCGCCATCAAGCGGGCGCTCGGGGTCGAAGTGCGGACGACCGTCGTCGTGGCATGAGTGCGGGCGCGCACCGAGACGTGCGCTCGCACCGTCGGGTGTGACGGTGCAGGGCGCGCGCGTCAGTCTGCGGCTGCCCCCGCACCCCCGCCCACATCCCCCAGAAACGCCATGTCCGCACGCACGAACCCGAGCAGCAGGGCCGCCAGCGCCGGGTAGACGTCGAAGCGCGGCCGCGCCTGCTGGCAGCGGGCGACGAAGTGCGGCAGCCAGTCCAGCAGCGCGGTGCGCAGGAAATCCGCCTGGGTCGCGGCTGCGGTGGGGAGGTCGCTGGCCCCCGAGTCCTTCTCCGCCACCTCCGCCATCACCGCCAGCGCCACGGCGAGGTGGTCGGCGGGTTCGCGGAAGTCGGCCTGGATCGCCAGCTTGCGCGCGGTGAGGAACTCGCGCATGCGCGCCTCCGCCGCGCCGTAGAGCGGCGAGGCGGCGTCCTTGCCCGCGTAGGCCGAGGCGTAGGGCAGGGCGCTGGTCGTGCCGTCGAGCAGGAAGAGCTGGGCGAAGTCCGCGGCCAGCTCCAGGCGTGGCAGTTGCTCCGCGCGCAGCGCGGCGACGGCGTCGTCGAGGCGCTGCACCTCGGCGGCGAGGCCCAACTCGGCCAGCCCCGCGAAGGGGGCGAAGCCCCCGTCCGCGAAGTGGCTGCGGAACAGCTCGTCGGTGACCTCCTGCGCGTACAGCCGGGAGAACCAGCCGTACAGCCCGGCGCGCTGCGTGCTCGCGAAC
>JAKJFB010000104.1 GCA_022705125.1 Pseudomonadota bacterium | reverse complement strand
CCGCCGTGTTCGAATAGAGATACAGATCGAACCGCGTGCGATCGTGGTGTGCGATCAGCGGCCTGATGAAGTAGCCGGCGATCTTGCGGCTGAAATTCGGCGAGAAGTAGCCGAGGCGAAGTTTCCGGTCTGTCGACCTGTCGTTGTGGTGAACCCTTGCCGCCATGTTAGCGGCCGGCGCGTAGCGCTCGGCCCATCCGATGTGGGCGCGATAGGCCTCCTCCGGATCCATCGGCGTGTAGTGCAGCGACATCAGGTAGCTGTTGTAGACGGTCTCGTCCTCGCGTCCGTCGGCGATGAGCCGGGCGTACAGTTCCTTGGCTTCGTGCCAGCGTCCGAGTTCCCTGAGCGCGTTGGTCATGGTGTTGTATGCGTTCGTGTTGCCGGGTTCCACCGACAGCAGCCTGTTCGCGTATTCGATGGCCAGCGCGAAATCGCCGAGGTGAATCGCGTTGAGCCCGAGATTGTGCAGCGTCTGGACGCGATCGGGATCAATCGACAGGGCGACGAGGTAGAGTTCCCGGGCCCTGGCGTGCCTGTCCAGGCGCGTGCAGGCGGCTCCGCCGATTTCGGCGGCCGCGAGTCTCTGGAGCGCGGTTGCCGCGTCCGACGCCAGTACGCTGTCGCACAGGCTCGCAGCGAGCCGGAAATCGAAGCGATTGTAGCTTTCGATCGAATGGGCGAGCCGCAGGTTGAGCTGCTCCGTCGTCACCTCGGGAACGGGTGCTTGCGCGGCGACAGGCGTGGACTGCGCAGCCGCCCCGCAGCAGTGCTTGTAGCGTTTGCCGCTGCCGCAGGGACATGGGGCGTTGCGCGACGGGGCTTCGGACATCGATGGGGCTCTCGTATGCGGATTGACGGTGGCGCACATTACACGGGGAGCGGCCGCACTGGCAGCGTCGGTGGTGGCAAGCTCGGGTTCGCGGCCGGGGGCCAGGGCCGGGTGAAAGTCGCCATCCAGGATTGCAGCGCTCCACAGGCGCAATATGTCACTGCGATCGTGGTGTGCCCGATAGGCGGCGCGGATGCGCGAAAAATCCTCGCGTGAATAGGCGCAGATCCTCCCGGCCAGTTCCGTCCCGGGCTGGTCGGTGAACAGCACGCCATCGAGGTGCCCGTAGGCTTCCCGGTAGGCGGGCAGCGGAGCCAGGATCGCGAGCTTGCCACAGCTCAGCGCGTCGCTGACGACGACGCTGGTGCCATTGCCGTGCAGGGGCGTATGCAGCAGCGCCCGGTAGCGCTGGCTGAGCAGGCGGATATCGCCGCTCGGCGGTTGCTGTCGCAGGCGTCCGGCCGACACGAGCCGCAGCGCCTGGTCGAGCAGCGGCAGCGCGAGTCCGTCGATGGCGAGCGGGTCGGGCGACCAGAAGCACATCGAGTAGCGTTGCGGCAGTGCATCCAGCAGCGACAGGGCCAGCGGCAGCTGCATCTTGTGCGCGCCGCCGATCGCGCCGATGCAGCAGGCAGGGACGTATTCGGGTTCGAAGTCGATGTTGTCGATGACCGGCAGCTGCGTGCACTTCGCTGCCCGGGAGGCGGGCGAGAGATGCCGCACCTGCTCGCGATGCAGATGAAGAATCCGCTCGAACTGCGCGCAGTGTTCCTCGCGAAGGGCGATCGGGTGTCGCTCCACCAGCTCCATCAGGACCGCGATCTTGCGCGCTGCCTTGAAATTGTCCACGTCCTCCATCGCGAACGGCAGGTGGAGAATCGCCACATCGAAACGCCGCCGGCGCATCGTTTGCGCATCTCCGGGGATCAACCGCAGCTCTGGAAAGCGGGCGAGCAGGATGTCGCTGGCTTGCGGCGAATGGTGGCTTGCGAAGGCAACGCTGACACTGTGCTCGCGAGCCAGGTGGCGCGCCAGGTTGAGCAGCAGTCGCGTGGAGCCGCCCATGTTGCCCTGCTGCGAATAGACGAGGATTTCCACGACTGCCGTTCCTAGACGCCGACGTCGTTGTAGCCCTGCACCCCTTCGCGCACGATGCGCGCGGGATTGCCCGCGACGAAGCAGTTGGGCGGCACGTCGCGAATCACCACGGCGCCGGCGCCGACGATCGCGTTCGCGCCCACGCTCACCTTCGGCGCGATCGTGGCGCCGCCGCCGATGAAGGCGCCCGCGCCTATGCGGCAGCTGCCGCACAGCACGCAGCCGGGACCCAGGCTGGCGAAGTCCCCGATCTGCGCATCGTGACCGATCGAGGCCGATCGGTTCAGCAGTACCTGCCTGCCGAATTCGCAGTTTGCGCCGACGACGACCGCGGCATTGACGTGGAATCCGTCGCCGAAGCGCGTGCTGCGTGCCAGGATCGCGGTGGGGTCGATCAGCGTTGCCACCCCCGCGAAACCCAGGCTCATTGCCTCGGCCGCGACCTGCTTGCGGTGCCCGGGCGTGATCAGCGGAACCAGGACCGGCAACGCCCTGACACCCTCGTCACACGCCTGCGCCACCAGTACGGGCTCGAGCCCGGGGAACTGCCGCCCGTCGGATGCCGGCAGGTTGTCGACGAATGCCGCCACCGTCACTCCCGCGCGCAGCGCTATCTCCACTGCCTCGTACACGTATTCCGAACCGATGCCGTAGAGCACGATGGTCCGGTTGCTTTCGAAGACCATTCATTTCCCTCCTGCGCGCCAGCTTGACAGGGCCTCGCATATCCTGTGGACCTCCCGGTCGGTGAGTTCCGGGTAAATGGGAATGGAGAGCATCGTCTCGTACAGGCGCTCCACGTTGCGCAGTGACTTCGCTCGCAGGATATCGCGATAGGCGGGCTGGCGATGGATCGGCGCGGCGTAATGGCGAGCGCTCTGGATGCCCTGCGCCAGCAGGTGCGCCGCGAGCGCCTCGGGCTGCGCGGTGCGCACGACGTAGAGATGGAACGCATGCGTGGCGCCCGGCGCCGTCTGCGGCGCCAGCACGTGCGGATGGTTCGCGAGCGCGTCGTTGTAGCGCTGCGCGATCTGCTGGCGTCGCAGGAATGCCGGGGGGAAATCCGCGAGCCTCAGCGCCAGGATCGCGGCCTGCACCTCGTCCATGCGCGAGTTCTGGCCATGCAGCTGGCTGCACCGCGTCTCGTCCCAGCCGTATTGGCGCAGCTGGCGCAACTGCCGCGCGACGTGCTCGTCGTGGGTCACGATCGCGCCGGCGTCGCCCAGCGCGCCGATGTTCTTGGTGGGATAGAAGCTGAAGGCTCCGGCCAGTCCGAAGCTTCCCACCGGCCGCCCGTCGATCCTGGCGCCGTGCGCCTGCGCGCAATCCTCGACGAGTCCGATGTCCCGTGCTCCGCTCACCGCGCGCAGGCCCGGAAGATCGGCGGGGTGACCGAAGATGTGCACCGCGACGATTGCGCGCGTGCGCGGTGACAGCACGGAGGCTACCGACTCGGGGCAAAGGCAATGGGTGACGGGGTCGATATCCGCCACCACGGGTGTCGCGCCCGCGCGCTCGATCGCGGCAACCGTCGCCACCGCGGTATGGGCGCTGGTGATCACCTCTCCGCCCGCGACATCGAGCACGCGAAGGCCGAGCGTGATCGCGTCGGTGCCCGAGGCGACCGCCACCGCGTGCGGGCAGGCGCAAAACGCCGCGAATGCGCTTTCGAAGGCATCGACCCGCGGCCCCAGGATGTACTGGCCGCCGGACACCACGCCGGCTACGGCCGCGGCCACCGCCTGTTGGTGCTGCTCGAACCAGCGCACGGGTGCGGCAATCGGTATCGTCATGGCCAGTAGTGCCCGCCGAAGCGGCCGAAGTAGTCCAGGGTCTGGCGCAGTCCCGCATCGAGGCCCACTTGTGCCTGCCAGCCCAGATCGTGCTCGATGCGCGCGCTGCTGCCGAAGTAATCCCCGATGTCGATGCGCTTGCGCTCGTCCGGGAATGCCACCAGCTCGTAGCTGCCACTGCCGTGCGTTGCAACGAGCTTCTGCGCCAGCGCCTCCAGGCTCAGCACCTCGCTGGATCCCAGGTTGTAGACCTTCCCCGCCGTGTCGCGGGCCAGCGCGCACAGCATCAGGGCGCGGACCACGTCGTCCACGTAGTTGAAGTCGCGCAGTTGCCGGCCGTCGCCGAAGACCTGCAGCGTTTCCCCGTCGAGCAGGCGCCGGATCCAGGTGCCCAGAAACGTCTGGCGGTCATCCCTGACCCGCATCCGCGGGCCGTAGGTGTTGGTCAGGCGCAGCACCGTGGTCGCAAGTCCGTAAACCTGCGCGTAAAGCTGGTGGTACATCTCGCCGGCGATCTTGTGGACGCCGTTGACATCGACGGGATTGAGCGGATGCGCCTCGTCCACCGGCAGGTAGGCCGGCTTGCCGTAAACCTGCCGGGTGCTGGCGAAGACCACGCGGATTCCCGGGTTTACCTTGCGGCAGGCCTCGAGAACCGCCAGCTGGGCGCGGACATTGGCCTCCAGGTCCTGTTGCGGATCCTGCATCGAATCGATATGGCTGGTCTGCCCGGCCAGGTTGAACAGGTAGTCCTGGCCAGCGACGAGCTGGTGCATGAGACGCTCGTCGCGCAGATCGCCGATGATCACCTCGGCCTGCCGCGCGATCGGCGCGACGTTGAACCGGTTGCCGCCGTAGCTCGGCGCCAGGTTGTCCAGCAGCGTGACGGCGGCGCCGGTTTCGCACAGGCGCAGGGCCAGGTTCGAGCCGATGAAGCCGAGGCCGCCGCTCACCAGCACGCGCGCGTTGCCGAAGCCTGCGCGCAAGGCGTCGGACTCAGAGTTCACTGGCGTATCCGAAGGTCTCGAAATCGGCGCGGTACAGGGCATGAACCCGGGCGCGAACCGAGGGATCACGGTATTCGTCGATCAGATCGATGCCGTGCTTCATGTTTTCCTGCAACAGCCCGGTGTGCACGCCGCAGCGCGCCTCCAGTTCGGACCAATCCTCCTGCAGCGACTCCAGCCTGCCCACGAAATCCACGACAGGTTTGCCGATGTGATACACGAACAATATCTGCGGAGCGCAATGCAGGTCCATCGCCCGTGGTGGCACCGTCGACAGCACTTCGACCATCGAAGCAAAGCTCATGCCTTCCCGAAGACCCATTTTCAGCAGGGTCATGTTCACGTGCGGGTCGGGGTCGGCCATCTTCAGGACCTTGCTCCTGTAAAAGGACAGCAGCCGCAGGTAGGGATTGCGCACGAAGGTAAAGCGGAGCAGCCCTGCGGGGCAGGCCGGCGCAGGCACGCGCGGCAGCGTAGATTCACGGTGGATACGCGTGCCGATCGTGCTGAAACCGGGTATCGCGACCGTATGCAGCATGTTGATCAGCGAGGTGCAGCCGCTCTTCGGTATCGACAGGTAGGCCATGCGCACGCTTTTGGCGACGTAGAAATGGCCGATGCAGTTTCCCGATGCGTGGGGGACGCTCGCCGTGCTCAACTGACTCGGCGCAACCATGGATGTCATCGACGCGTTGCTCCCGATCCGGGTTTCGTGGCGCAGCAGCGGCGCCAATGCCGCGAGCACGGATTCTAGACGAGCCAAACCGGGTCGCCCAGCGTCAGACCGGTACGCTTCTCGCCCGCATCCGGTGCGAGACCGCGGATAATGCGGCCGATTCACACCTCCGGATACGCTTGAATTGCGGGGGGTTGCCCCAAGATAACGTGGCAACACGGGGCGCCAGTGAGCCCCGCCAGCACCAGAGGACCCGCCATGCGCATGGACCGTTTGACCAATCAGCTCCAGGGCGCGATCGCCGACGCGCAATCGCTCGCCCTCGGGCGCGACCACAACTTCATCATGCCCGCGCACCTGCTGCACGTGCTGCTCGAGCAGCAGGGCGGCACCGTGCGCCCGCTGCTGCTGCAGTGCGGCGTGGACGTCAAGGCGCTGCGCCAGCGCATCACGGCGCTGCTCGACCGCCTGCCATGCGTCGAGGGCGTCGGCGGCGAGGTGCACGTCTCCAACGAGCTCACCAAGCTGCTGAACCTGAGCGACAAGTTCGCGCAGCAGCGCAAGGACAAGTTCATCTCGAGCGAGCTGGTGCTGCTCGCGGCGCTCGAGGACCGCAGCGGTGTGGGCGAGGCGCTGAAGCTCTCGGGGCTGGAGCGCCGGGCGCTGGAACAATCGATCGACCAGGTGCGTGGAGGCGAAGGCGTGGACGATCCCGAGGCCGAGGGTACGCGCCAGGCGTTGGAGAAATACACCATCGACATCACCCGGCGTGCCGCCGAGGGCAAGCTGGACCCGGTGATCGGGCGCGACGACGAGATCCGCCGCACCATCCAGGTGTTGCAGCGGCGAACCAAGAACAACCCGGTGCTGATCGGCGAGCCCGGCGTGGGCAAGACCGCGATCGTCGAGGGGCTGGCGCAGCGCATCATCAACGGCGAGGTGCCCGAGGGGCTGAAGAACCGCCGGCTGCTGTCGCTGGATCTGGGCGCGCTGCTCGCCGGCGCCAAGTACCGCGGCGATTTCGAGGAGCGGCTGAAAGCCGTGCTGAAGGAGATCGGGCGCGAGGAAGGGCGCGTGATCCTCTTCATCGACGAGCTGCACACCGTGGTCGGCGCCGGCAAGGCCGAGGGCGCGCTGGATGCGGGCAACATGCTGAAGCCCGCGCTGGCGCGCGGCGAGCTGCACTGCGTGGGCGCCACCACGCTGAACGAGTACCGCGAGTACATCGAGAAGGACGCCGCGCTGGAGCGCCGCTTCCAGAAGGTGCTGGTCGAGGAGCCGAACGAGGAGGACACCATCGCGATCCTGCGCGGGTTGCGCGAGCGCTACGAGGTGCACCACGCCGTGACGATCACCGATTCGGCGATCATCGCGGCGACCAGGTTGTCGCAACGCTACATCACCGACCGCCAGCTGCCGGACAAGGCCATCGACCTGATCGACGAGGCCGCGAGCCGCATCCGCATGGAGATCGACTCCAAGCCCGAGGAGCTCGATCGCCTCGATCGCCGCCTGATCCAGCTGAAGATCGAGCGCGAGGCCGTGCGCAAGGACGAGGACCAGTCGGCACGTCAGCGCCTGGAGAAGATCGAGGCCGAGATTGCCGAGCTCGAGCGTGAGTACGCGGGACTCGACGAGATCTGGAAGGCGGAGAAGGCCACCGTGCAGGGCTCGCACCAGATCAAGAGCGAGCTGGAGCAGGCGCGCCTGGACATGGAGAGCGCGCGCCGCGCGGGCGACCTGACGCGCATGGCGGAACTGCAGTACGGCATCATCCCGGCGCTGGAAAAGCGCCTCGCCGCTGCGGGTGAGCTGGAGTCCGGCGGTCACAGGATGCAGCTGCTGCGCGACAAGGTCGGCGAGGAAGAGATCGCCGAGGTGGTGTCGAAGTGGACCGGCATCCCGGTGTCGAAGATGCTCGAGGGCGAGCGCGACAAGCTGCTGCGCATGGAAGAGGCGCTGCACCGGCGCGTGATCGGGCAGGACGAGGCAATCATCGCGGTGTCGAACGCGGTGCGGCGCAGCCGCGCCGGGCTGTCGGACCCGATGCGTCCGCACGGCTCCTTCCTGTTCCTCGGGCCCACCGGGGTGGGCAAGACGGAGTTGTGCAAGGCGCTGGCGGAGTTCCTGTTCGACAGCCAGGAGGCGATGGTGCGCATCGACATGTCGGAGTTCATGGAGAAGCACTCCGTGGCGCGCCTGATCGGGGCGCCCCCGGGCTATGTCGGCTACGAGGAGGGCGGTTATCTCACCGAGGCGGTGCGCCGGCGCCCGTACTCGCTGTTGCTGCTCGACGAGGTCGAGAAGGCCCACCCGGACGTGTTCAACGTGCTGCTTCAGGTGCTGGAGGACGGGCGGCTCACCGACGGTCACGGTCGCACGGTGGATTTCCGCAACACCGTGGTGGTGATGACCTCGAACCTGGGCTCGGACCTGATCCAGGAAATGGCCACCGAGGCCGATTACCCGCGCATGAAGGCGGCGGTGATGGACGTGGTGGGACGCTATTTCCGCCCGGAGTTCATCAACCGCATCGACGATACGGTGGTGTTCCACCCGCTCGGTGCCGAGCATATCCACGGCATCGCGCAGATGCAGCTCGAGCTGCTGCGCCGTCGCCTGGGCGAGCGCGATTTGGGGCTGGATGTCTCGCCGGCGGCCGTCGACCTGCTGGCGCGCGCCGGATTCGACCCGGTCTACGGGGCGCGGCCGCTCAAGCGCGCGATCCAGCACCGCATCGAGAATCCGCTGGCGCAGCAGATCCTCTCCGGCGCCTTCGCGCCGGGGAGCACGGTGGTGGTGGATGCGAGCGGCGAGGAACTGACGTTCCGCGCGACGTAGGTCCGCATTCATGCGGACGACGGCCTGCAGGAATGCGGTTGTCGCCATGAATGGCGACCTACAGGGATTCGAGTTCCTCGCAGGCCATGAGCCAGTCCTCCTCGACGGTGGCGAGCTCCTGCTTCAGCGCGCCCTGGCGGCGTAGCAGGTCCTGCACCTCGCCGGCGCGGGCGGCCTCGTACAGCGCGGGATCCTGCAGCCGTTCGTCGAGCGCGCGCAGTTCAGCCTGCAGTTTCTCCATGTCCTTTTCGAGGCTCGCGATGCGGTTGCGCCAGGGCCGCAGCCGCTCGCGCTTCTCGGCGGCGAGGCGGCGCTCGTCGCGGCGGTCCACGCGCG
>JAKJFB010000103.1 GCA_022705125.1 Pseudomonadota bacterium | reverse complement strand
CGCCGTTGACGTTGGTGCGCTCGTGCGGATAGCCCGTCTCCTTCAGCCAGGCCATGACCACAGAGGCGAAGGCCTCGTTGATCTCGACCCGGTCGATGTCCTCGATCTTCATGCCCGCCTTCTTCAGCGCGTGGGCCGTGGCCGGGATCGGCGCGGTCAGGTGCCAGATCGGGTCGTCGGCGCGCACGCTGAGGTGGTGGATGCGCGCGCGCGGCTTCAGGCCGTAGCGCTTCAACGCGGTCTCCGAGACCACCAACAGCGCGGCCGAGGCATCGCAGGTCGAACTCGACACCGCGGCCGTGATGCCCGGATAGGCCGGATCGACGGGCGCCAGCGTGGCCATTTTCTCCAGCGTGCTCAGGCGCGCGGTCTCGTCCATGCGAAACACCGTGCCGTCGGGCAGCGTGTAGGGCACGATCTCGCGGTCGAAGCGCCCCTCGGCGATCGCCTTCAGCGCGCGGTCGTGGCTCTCCTTGGCGAACACTTCCATCGCCTCGCGGCTGGCGCCCCAGTGATCGGCGATGCGCTGCGCGGCATAGAACTGGTTGACCGGCGCATCGCCGAAGCGCTTCTGCCAGCCCAGGCTCTCGGCGAAGGGCGTGGTGAAGCCGAGCGGCTGGCCGGCGAGCATGGCCGAGGAAATCGGGATGCTGCTCATCGTCTGCACGCCGCCGGCGAGCACCACGTCCTGGGTGCCGCTCATCACGGCCTGCGCCGCGAAATGCACCGCCTGCTGCGAGCTGCCGCACTGGCGATCGACCGTGGTGCCGGGCACGTGCAGCGGCATGCCGGCGGCGAGCCACGCGGTGCGCGCGATGTCGCCGGCCAGAGCGCCGATCGTGTCCACGCAGCCGAAGATCACGTCGTCGTAGTCCTCGGCCGGGATCGCGTTGCGCTCCACGATGGCCCTGATCACGTGCGCCCCGAGATCGGCGCCGTGCACGGCGGCCAGCGAGCCCTTGCGCTTGCCGGTGGGCGAGCGCAGCGCGTCGACGATATAGGCTTCAGCCATGGTCAGATCCTCCGTTCAGAATGTTGCGCCGGCGCCGATCGCGGCATTGTCGGCGAGCACGAAATCCGCCACGCGCTGCTTGTGGAAGGCTCGATCGCCCCAGGCGCTGTCCAGCGTCCACGCGCGCTTGGCGAAGAGGTGCAGGTCCACCTCCCACGTGTAGCCCATCGCCCCGTGCACCTGGATGCTGTTGCGCGCGCCGAGCAGCGCGGCCTCGGTCGCGGCGATCTTCGCGTGCGAGACCGACACGCTGGCGCGGGGGTTGCCGTGCGCGATGTCGTAGGCGGCGCGGTGCACCGGCGCCCTGGCGTACTCGAGCTTCACGGCCACGTTCGCCATCAGGTGCTGTACCGCCTGGAAGGTGCCGATCGCCTGGCCGAACTGCTGGCGATCGCGCGTGTAGGCCACCGAGATCTCGATCATGCGCTGCGCGAGCCCGAGACACTGCGCCGCGGCGCCGAGCGCCGCGCGGTTCAGCGCGGCGTCGATCAGCGTGCGGCCGGCGGCGCCGCCGGCGAGCCGCGTGACGGCCGAGGGCGTCCAGTCGACGCGGAACAGCCGGCGCGAGGGATCGAGACACTCGTTGGCGGTCAGCGTGACGTCGGCGCGCGGCACCGCGTGCAGCTCATCGCCGTGCGCGAGCAGCAGCAGCCCGGCCACGTGCGCGTCGGCCACCAGCGGGTTGCAGTCGAGGCCGATCGCGAGCTTCGCCTCGCCGGCGGCGATCTTCGGCAGCCACTCGGCGGCAAGCTGCTCGTTGCCGCAGTCGCGCAGGCAGGGCACGCCCACCAGCACGGTGTCGATCAACGGCTCGGGCAGCGCCACGTAGCCGATCTCCTCGGCGAGCAGCACGAAGTCGAGCTCGTTCATGCCGAGGCCGCCGTGCGCCTCGGGCACCGTGATGCCGGTGAGTCCGAGCTCGGCGAGCTGCGCCCACAGGGCATCCGAGCGCCCGGTGTCCGTTTGCCATGACGCGCGGATGCGCTCGGGCGTGATCTCGGCCACGAGGAACTCGCGCACCGTCTGCTGGAACAGTTTCTGGTCGTCGCTGAAGCGGAAATCCATGTTCGTTCCCCTTACGCGCGCGGCATGCCGAGCATGCGCTGGGCAATGATGTTGCGCTGGATCTCGTTGGTGCCGGCGTAGATGCTGCCCGACTGCGCGAACAGGAAACCGTCGAGCCAGTTACCCACGCCGCCCGCATCCGGCGCGTGCGGCAGCAGCTCGGCACGCGCGCCGAGGATGCTGAGCGCGGTCTCGTGCATGCGCTGGTCGAGCTCGGACCAGAAGATCTTGTTGGTGCTCGACTCCTCGCCGATCCTGCCGCCGGCGTTCAGGCGGCTCGCGGTCTGGTAGGTCGTGAGGCAATAGGCCTCGGCATCCATCCACGCGCGCAGCACCGCGTCACGCACCGTGGGGTCGCGGTCGGCGCTGGCACGGTTGGCCTTGTAGAGCTGCACCAGGCGCGCGGCGGTCTGCTGGAATCGCGCCGGGCTGCGCAGCATCAGGCCGCGCTCGAAGCCGGCGGTGGCCATCGCCACCTTCCAGCCCTTGCCCTCGTCGCCGAGGCGGCAGTCCACCGGCACCTTCACGTTGTCGAAGAAGATCTCCGCGAAACCGGGCAGGCCGTCGAGCTGCGGGATCGGGCGCACCGTGATGCCCTCGAGGTTCAGCGGCACCAGGATGAACGTGAGGCCGTGGTGGCGCTCGGAGGCGGGATCGGTGCGGAACATGCCGAAGCACCAGTCGGCCCACACCGCGCGCGTCGACCAGGTCTTCTGGCCGTTGATCACGTAGTGGTCGCCCTGGCGCTCGGCGCGCGCGCGGATCGCTACCATGTCGGAGCCGGCGCCCGGCTCGGACCAGCCCTGGCACCACACCTCCTCGCCGGTCGCCATCTTCGGCAGGAAGCGCTTCTTCTGCTCCGCCGTGCCGTATTCCATCAGCGTGGGGCCGAGCAGGAAGATGCCGTTCTGGTTCACGCGCAACGGAGCGCCCGCGCGCCAGTACTCTTCCTCGAAGATCAGCCACTCGACGAGGTCGCAGCCGCGCCCGCCGAGTTCCGCGGGCCAGGTCACCATGCCCCAGCGGCCGCTGTTCAGCTTCGCTTCCCATGCGCGGTGCTGGCGAAAGCCCTCGGCCGTGTCGAAGCTCGCAAGCGGCTCGGGCGGCACGTTGGCGGCCAGCCATTCGCGCACCTCGCGCCGGAAGGCCTTCTGCTCTTCGGTATATGCCAGGTCCATGATGCTCGATTCTCCGGGTTTTGCGTTTCAGCCTTCGAACTTCGCGTCGCGCTTCTGCACGAAGGCATCGCGCGCTTCCTGCGAGTCCTTGGTCGTGTACGCCTCCAGCGTGAAGCCCTGTTCGCTGCGGTACTTGTCCTCGAGGTTGCCGTCCTCGATGCCGTTCAGCGCTTCCTTCGCGAGCCGGATCATCGCCGGGCTCTTCGCGGCGATCTTCGCGGCGATATCGCGCGCCGTGGCGCGCAGCTGATCGCGCGGCACCACGCGCTCGATGGCGCCGAGACGGTACGCCTCCTGCGCGTCGATCATCTCGCCGGTGAAGTACATGTAGCGCACCTTCTGCACCGGGAACAGCCGCTGCAGGTGCGCGCCACCACCCATCGCGCCGCGGTCCACCTCGGGTACGCCGAAGCGTGCGCATTCGGATGCAACCACGATGTCCGCCGCGCCGCTGATGCCGATGCCGCCACCCAGCACGAAGCCGTGCACGGCGACGATCACCGGCTTGGGATTCAGGTGCACCGCCTTGAAGGTGTCGTAGTTGCCCTTGTTCACCTTCACGATCAGGTTGCGATCGGCCGCGAGCTCCTTGATGTCCACGCCCGCGCAGAAGCCGCGCCCCTCGGCCGCGATGATGATGACGTTGACGTCGTCGTTGCCGCCCAGCGCCTCGATCTCCGCCGCGATCGCCGCCCAGCCCGCGCTGTCGAACGCATTCACCGGCGGGTGGTCGAACACCAGCTCCGCGATGCCCTCGCTGATCGTGGTCTTGAATGGTTTGCTCATTGCATTTCTCCTGCGGTGATCGTTCGCCGCTTGCTAGTGCGGCGGGCCTGATGCGGCCGGAGAAGGGGGTGCAGTGTGTCGGGACACGACGTGAATACATCCCTGTAGGCTCGACTGTCGCATCCATGCGACAGACGGTCCCGTCACACTGCACCCCCTTCTCCGACCTCGACGCCGGTGGCACCCGGCACCAATTCAATTCCTCGTTCCAAAAGTCGTCGCGGCCCGAACACATCGACCCACCGGGACGGGAATGCGATCACATCAACTTCGACATACCAGTCAGGCCTTGTGCCTCTGGATGCCTGCAACTGGCACTGCGTCTCCGAGGCGCGGGAGCGTTTGTGGCTGCGGGGACCGTCTGCGGCAGGGATGCCGCAGTCGAGCCTACAGGGACGTATTCACGGCGTGTCCCAGCAGACATAAACGCTCCCGCGCCCACGCTCCCTCAGCGCCGATGCCACACGCCTTGCAACGCAACGGGTGCGAACGAACAATTCAAGCCGCCGGGCCCGCCCGCTTCGCCAGCGCAGCCAGGCACTCCTCGGCCTCGGCGGCGATACGTGCTATCAGCTCGGCGCAGCTCGGCAGATCGTCGATCACGCCGGCCACCTGCCCGCTCGGCAGCACGCCCTCGGCGGGCCTGCCCTCGACCATCGCGCGCTGGATGATCATCGGCGCATTGGCCGACATGATCGCCTGCGCGGGGGTCAGCCCGTCCTCGCGCTGCATCGCGATCGCGGATTGCAGCAACTGCGAAATCGTCGCACCGCTGTGCTTGCGGAAGGCCAGCCCGTTGCGCAGCGCGATCAGCAGCTTCTTCAGCGGCCCGGCGCGCTCGAGCTCGGCGAGAATCTCGTTCATGACCATGCGCTGCGGCATCCCGTCCATCGCGGTCGAGACAATGATGTCGGCCGGGTTCCTGCACGCGAGGTAGCGTTCCTTGGTCGCCTGAGGCACCGGGCTGTCGGCGGTCATCAGGAAGCGCGTGCCCATCGCGATGCCCTCGGCACCCCAGGCCATGGCCGCGACCAGACCGCGGCCGTCCTTGAATCCACCCGCAGCGACCACCGGCACCTTCACGCCGCGCACCACCTCGGGCAGCAGCAGCGTGGTGGGCACCGAGCCGGTGTGGCCCCCGCCTTCGCCGCCCTGCACGGTCACCACGTCGGCGCCGAGTTCCACGGCCTTCACCGCGTGCTTCACCGCGCCCACCGTCGGCATGCACACCACCCCGGCATCCTTCAGCTTGCGGATGAACTCCTTGCCCGGCGAGCGGCTGTAGCTCACGGCGCGCACGCCGTGTTTCACCACGAGCCCGACGATGTCCGCCGCGTTCGGCTGGTACATGTGGAAGTTCACGCCGAAGGGCTGCTGCGTAAGCTCCTTCGTGCGCAGGATGTCGCGCTCCATCTGCTCGGCCGGGATCGTGGCACCGGCGAGGAAACCGAAGCCGCCCGCGTTGCAGGTCGCGGCGACCAGCTTCGGGTCGGCTACCCAGCCCATCGCGGTCTGCACCACGGGGTAGCGGCAGCCGAGCAGCTCGGTGAGGCGGGTTTGCAGCATGATCGCGGGTCCTGGTTCAGCGCGCGGTGCGATCGCCGGGCGGGTTGTCCTTGAGCTCGCGCGCACGCAGGTTGTGCGGATCCATGCGGCGGATGATCTCGAGCTGCTCCGCGGTGGGCGCCGGCGTGGTGATCACGTCCTCGGGCACGAACACGGGGAAGCCGGTGTTCTGCTGCACCTGCTCCACCGTGATGCCGGGGTGCAGCGAGCGCAGCCGGATCTGGTGCCCGGGGCCGCCGAAGTCCATCACGCACAGATCGGTGATCACCAGGCGGATGTCGACCTCGTCGAGGCTGTAGCCCTTGGCCAGGCGCGCCGGGTTGTAGCCGATCGAGGCCACCACGTCGCACTCGCCATCCTTGAACACGCGCGTGTTGTGACCGGGCACGAAGAAGGAATTGGCGTGGCTGATCGAGTTGCCCGGGAAGCCGCGCACGCCCAGCATCATCGCCTTGGGCCTGGCGTAGTCGCCGATGCACGAGATGTTGGCCTGGCCGAAGCGATCGATCTGCGTCGGCCCGACCATCGCGTGGCGCTTGCCGCCCCAGACGTTGTCGAAGATGCGCGAGAAGCCCATCCAGGTCTCGTAGGCCGGCTTGAAATCCGCCGCGCGCGGACCGATGGGGTTCGGCGCCGACAGCAGGAAGGCTTCCGAGTCCGTCATCATCAGGTCGGGGTTCGTGCTCAGCATGCTCAGCGAAGCGGCAAGCCGCGGCAGCGTGCCGATGCCGGTGGCGAGCACCTCGCCGTCGTTGCGCCAGGCCTCGGAGGCCGCGCAGATCATCAGTTCCGCCAGAGTGTATTCCTGTGCCATCGTCGGTGACCTCTTGCTCAGTACGTCGGGAGCGGCAGCTTGCGGATCGCCTCGACTCCGCCGACCTGCTGCTGGTAGTAGGCCTCCGAATCGCCCACGTATTTCTGCACGTAGTCGCTCCAGCCGTTCTCCTGCCCGGCAGATGCCTGGTATTCCTTGAAGTGCGGCACGTCGAAGCCATACAGCGGGCTGCAGCTGCTCGGGTGCGCGCCGCCGGGGATGTGCACCACGCCGGTGGTCTCGGAGCGCTCCCAGAACACGTAGCGCGCCTCCTCGGGCGAGGCGAAGAAGCTCGAGTCGACCAGCTCGTCGCAGCTGACGTAAGTCTTGCCCGCCGCGCGCGCCATCACGTCGTCCATGTAGTGATCCGGGCCCTTGATCTGGCAGACGCCGCGCGCGTCGGCGCGGTCGGCGTGGATCAACGCGGCGTCCAGCTCGATCGCCGGCATCGCGACCAGCTCGCGGCCGTCGGCGTAGGGCGAGACGATGGTCTTGATCTGCGGGTTGTGGCGCAGCACGTCGGTGCCAAGCCCGATCTTGGTCGGCAGGAAGGGCACGCGCATCGCGGCGGCGCGCAGGCCCAGCAGATACATGCCCTCGTCGATCTCCATGATCTCGAGCTCGCCCTTTTGCCGCGCGAGGCGGAAGTACGGCTCGAGCGGGATGAAGTCGAGCGACACGAAGGCGAATACCACCTTGCGCACCTTGCCGGCCGCGCACAGCATCCCCACGTCGGCGCCGCCATAGGCAACCACCGTGAGATCCTTCAGGTCGGATCGCAGGATCTCGCGCACCAGCGCCATTGGCTTGCGACGCGGCCCCCAGCCGCCGATGCCGATGGTCATGCCGCTCGCGAGCTGCCCGACCACATCTCCCGCACTCATCAGCTTGTTCATCGTGAAGCTTCCTCGCCTTGGCCGATCACCGGGCCGGCAGTATAAACTCATTCAACCGAAAACAGTAAAATATCTGGCCGAATTCTACGCATAATGATTCATATCAAGCCGACAAGTCCGGAATTCCCGCGCTGGAATCCAGTCTGCTACGCATTTTCACTTTCAGCCTCGTACGTGCGCGGCTGCGTCACGATGCGGCTGAGGCGGTAGTCGTGCTTCACGAAACGCGCGCCCAGCGAGCACTCGGTGTGGCGCACGCCCGGTATCGAGTGCACCGTGCTGTGCAGGAACTCGCTCAGCTGCTCGGCCGACTGCACCATGGTGATCGCCAGGATGTCGAAACGCCCCACCATGATGCCGACAAAGCCGATCTGCGGATGGCGCGCCAGCGCGGCGGCAACCTCGCGGCCCTGGCTACCGCGATCGACCTCGATCCAGACGAAGGCGAGCGCCGGATTGGCGAGCTTGCGGATATTGGTGATCGCGGTGATGCGGATCTGCCCCTCGTCCTCCATGCGCTTGATGCGCGCGCGCACGGTGCCCTCGGTGACGCGCAGTTCGTCGGCGATGCGCCGGTTGCTGGTGCGCGCGTCACGCGAGAGGTAATCGAGGATGCGCTGGTCGATCTCGTCGAAACGCCGTTTAGTCATCGAAGGGCACCCAGTCGGGCTGGTTCTTGAGCACGTCGACGGCGAGCCCGGTGAGAAGGCGGCGCACCCCCGGGATGTTCACCAGCCGGTCCGTGACCAGTTCGGCGAGGTGCTCGTGGTCGCGCGCCACCATCAGCAACTCGATATCGTGCGTGCCCACGACCAGGCTCACCGAGAACACCTCGGGAATGCCGGCCAGCGCCTCGGCCACCGCGAGCGCGGGCCGCCCGTCGACCTCGACGCCGACCGCGAGCAGCAACTCGTAGCCGACCGCTTCGGCGTCGGCGACCGCGACGACCTTCATCGCGCCGGAAGTCTCGAGCTGGCGCACCCGCGCCCGCACCGCCGACTCGGTGACGCCCAGCGTGTCGGCCAGCGCGCGGAACGCCATGCGGCCATCGCCGCGCAGCAACTCGATCAGGCGGCGATCGATCTCGTCGAGCCCCGCCATCTGGCCGAGGCGCGCCTCCCGCTCGGTCGCGGTTGCCGGCACCGGCGCCGTGGCCATCGGCCTCAGCCCGTGCGCTCGCGCAGCGCGGTCTTCAGCACCTTGCCCGCGGCGTTGAGCGGCAGCGCATCGACGAAGGCGACGCTGCGCGGCACCTTGTAGTTCGCCATGTTGCGCCGGCACCA
>JAKJFB010000102.1:8425-8666 GCA_022705125.1 Pseudomonadota bacterium | reverse complement strand
TGGTGACCAGCGCATCGACGCAGCGAAAGCGGTAGCCCGGGTAAATGAAGATCGAGGTATCGCCCTGGAACGGCCGGATCGCCGTCTCGTCCGAGGCCGCCTCCAGTCCGCGCAGCGAGGTGGTGCCCACCGCGATCACGCGCCGCCCCTCGGCATGGGCGCGCATGACGCTGGCGCACAGTTCCTCGCCCACGTCGATGTACTCGGCGTGCATGCGATGATCCTCGACTTGCGCCGTGCG
>JAKJFB010000102.1:0-8415 GCA_022705125.1 Pseudomonadota bacterium | reverse complement strand
CCGGCTGGAAGGTCCCGGCCCCCACGTGCAGCGTGAGAAACGCGGTTTGCACGCCGATCGCGCGCAGCGCCTCGATCAGTGCCGCATCGAAATGCAGCCCGGCGGTCGGCGCCGCCACCGCGCCGTCGCGGGCCGCGTATACCGTCTGGTAGCGCTCGCGATCGAGCGCGCCGTCCTCCCGGTCGATGTAGGGAGGCAGCGGCATGTGCCCGATGGACTGCATCACCGCGAGCGGGGCGCGATCCGCGGGAAACTCCAGCTCGAACATGTCATCGTGCCGGCCGAGCACACGCACGCGCGCGGCCTCGCGGCCCTCTTCATCGAGCAGCAGCAGTTCGCTGCCGGGCTTCGGCGCCTTGCTGGCGCGCAGTTGCGCCAGCACGCGATGAGTGCCCAGCAGCCGCTCCACCAGCACCTCCACGGCGCCACCGGTGGCGGCCTTGCAGCCGAACATGCGCGCGGGAATCACGCGCGTGTCGTTGAACACCAGCAGGTCGCCCGCGCGCAGCAGGCGCGTGATATCGGCGAACTGCAGGTGCTCGGGATGCTCGCGCGCGGGATCGAGCCACAGCAGGCGAGCGCCGGTGCGCTCGGCGCAGGGATGGCGCGCGATGAGATCATCGGGCAGTTCATAGCGGAAATCGCAGACTTTCATGGCAGACCCGTGCCGGCAAGGCGGCAAGGGTATAGAGGCACCGGCGCCAAGGCAATTGCGGTTGCGGTTGCGGTTGCGGTTGCGGTTGCGGTTGCGGTTGCGGTTGCGGTTGCGGTTGCGGTTGCGGTTGCGGTGCAAAGATGCATTGTTATAATGCCGCGCGCTTCACTGGGCCAGAGTGTCGGAACTGGTAGACGAGACGGATTCAAAATCCGTTGTCCGCGAGGGCGTGCGGGTTCGAGTCCCGCCTCTGGTACCACCCGCTTATCGGTTGATTCGGCACGCCGGTCGAGGCGTGTCCGCAACAACGCCGTCACAAAGCGCCGGCAAACCTGCGCTTCGTCAATTTTATGCAGAACTAACATTGACTTCGAAGTCAGATGTGCAAGAATTTCACCGCTATCGACCCGATCGCATGATTGACCTTCAAGGAGACCACAGATGCGTACCATGACCAAGAAAGCCGCCCTTCTGTCCGCAGCACTCGCCGTTACGCTGCTCAGCGGTTGCGCCTGCAACGATCGCCTCGACGCGCTCGAGACCCGCGTAGGCACCGTTGAGAAGACCGCAAACGACGCGCTGGCCGCTGCCAACCGCGCACAATCGACCGCCGACGGCGCTGCTGCAGCTGCTGCCGACGCTCAGAAGAGCGCAAACGACGCAGTTGAAGCCGTCAGCCGCATGGCTGAGAAGTGCTGCCGCAAGTGATCTGAGCCGGGTCCACAGACCCGGTCCCGATCTTGCGTCGCTGCCCCGCGCGCACCGCCTTCACGGCGGTGTCCGCGGGGCAGTCTCATTTCGGGGATACGTGAAATTTGCATCCGTGGGCTGAGCACGTGTTCCAGCGCACGGGAGGCCGTCAGCGCGAGCTGGCGATACCGGCGGAATCGTCCACGGAAACGCGGACCGGCATGCCCGAACGGCGCAGGGCAGCAGCCTTGGCACCGACCCAGTTGATTTCCACCGGCGTCGAGCTCAGGCGGCGCGCCAGGTGGATGGCATCGGCCACGTCGGCTTCCGGCACGTGGACCTCGCGCTGCTCCTCGAGCGCCTCGTGCACCTCGACGTAGAGCTCCCCCTGCTTCCAGCCCACCTTCACCGGCGCGTTGACGATGCGCACCGTCGTGCCCTTGGCTACGCGACGGGCAAACTGCTCCACGTCCTTGTTGTACATGCGGATGCACCCGGCACTGACGCGCATGCCGATGCCGAGCTCCTTGTTGGTGCCGTGGATGTAGTAGCCCCTGGTGCTCAACTGCACCGCCCACGGACCCATCGGGTTGTCCGGACCCGGCGGCACCACCGCCGGCAGACGGTGCCCCATGGCCAGGTGATCCGCGCGGATCGAGGGCGGCGGCACCCAGGTCGGGTCCTTGATCACACTGAGCACCTTCGCGCCCGCAACCAGCGGCGTTTCCCAGCCTTCACGGCCGATGCCGATCGGGTAGGTCTCCACCGTGCCGCCATCGGGCTGGTAGTGGTACATGCGCATTTCAGCCAGGTTGATCACGATGCCCTCGCGTTCGCCCGGCGGCAGGATGAACTGCAGCGGCAGCACCAGTTCGGTGCCCTCGCCCGGCACCCACGGGTTGACACCGGGGTTGGCGGCAACGAGCTGACGAAAGCCGACACCGTAGGCTTCCGCGTAGGTATTGATGGTGTGCTCGTAGTCGGCCACCGTGACCGTCATGACCTCGCCGACGATGTCCTCGCCGGGAGAAGGCATGTCCAGCGTCAGGGCTGTCGCGTGCAGCGAGCAGAGAACACCGAAAAGCAGTAACAGCTTGCGCATCTGTTTCTGTACCGCCCGGAAAGGGAATTGGCCCCGCATTCTAGCAACAGAAGGCGGGGCGTCTCGACCCGACCGGCCAATGTCACGCCGTCCCGGCTATCGGTCGACGCCGAGAATCACCCCGCTGGTCGGCACACCGGTGCCCGCGGTGACCAGCGCATGCTCCACGCCTGGCGTCTGGTTGACCGCCGTGCCACGCACCTGGCGCACGCCCTCGGCCACGCCGTTCAGGCCGTGGATGTAGGCCTCGCCAATCTGTCCGCCGTGGGTGTTTACCGGCAGCTTGCCGCCGCGCGAGATGTGACCGGCGCGAATGAAGTCCTTGGCCTCGCCACGCCCGCAGAAGCCGAACTCCTCGAGCTGCGGCAACACGAACGGCGTGAAGTGGTCGTACAGCACCGCGGTCTGGATATCCTGCGGTCCCACGCCGGCCATGCCGTAGAGCTGGCGCGCGACCAGGCCCATCTCCGGGATCGCCGTCAGGTCTGGACGGTAGAAGCCGGTCATCATCTGGAAATCGCCGGCCGCGCCCTGCGCCGCGCCGCGGATGACCACGGGCTTCTGCTTCAGGTCACGCGCGCGCTCGATCGAGGTGATCACCATGGCCACCGCGCCGTCGCTCTCCTGGCAACAGTCGAAGAGGCGCAGCGGCTCGGCGATCCAGCGCGATTTGCGGTAATCGTCGAGCGTGATCGGCTTCTGGTAGAAGAACGCCGCCGGGTTGGTCGCGGCGAAATCGCGCGTCGATACCGCCACACGGCCGAAATCGTCCGGCTCTGCTCCGTGGGTGTGCAGGTAGCGCTTGGCACACATCGCGACCCACGACGCCGGGGTCGACAGGCCGAACGGCATATACCAGCCGAAGTGCACGGTCTCGAAAGAATTCGGGTCGTTGCTGATCAGCCCACCCTGGCCGAAGCGGAAGCCCGAGCGCTCGTTCATCGCGCGGTAGACCACGACCGCCTTGCACACGCCGGTGGCCACCGCCATCGCCGCGTGCAGCAGCGGGCCGCAGGCCGCGCCGCCACCGTAATGCGTGCGCGAGAAGAATTTCAGCTCCTTGCCGCCGAGGAGCCGGTAGAGCTCGATCTCGGGGTTGTTGTCCATGGTGTAGGTGGCCATGCCGTCGACTTCGTCGATCGACAGGCCCGCGTCGGCCAGCGCCATGCTGATCGCCTCGACGCCGAGCTGGATCTCGCTGCGCCCGGAGTCCTTCGAAAACTCGGTGGCACCCAGGCCGACGACGGCCGTCCTGCCGCTCAGAAACTTGTTGTCGCTCATCTTGTTCTCCTCAGGGCAGCGCCACGGTCACCGTGCCGGTGACGTGGTAGCCCAGACCATTCTTGCCGCCGACCTCGATGTCGACGGTCTTCGCGTCGCTGTGCACCTCGGTCACCTTGCCCTTGATCACCATCGTGTCGCCGGGATAGTTCGGCGCGCCGAGGCGGATCTTCACCGAGCGCAACAGCGCCTCAGGACCGGCCCAGTCGGTGACGTAACGCCCGACGAATCCGTTGGTGGTGATGATGTTCATGAAGATGTCCGGCGAGCCCAGCGCCTGCGCACCCGGCTTGTCGTGGTGCACGTCCTGGAAATCACGCGTGGCCAGTGCCGTCGAGACGATCAGGCGCGTGGTGAGCTCGATGCCGAGCGGCGGCAACTCGTCACCGACCCGCACATCCGCGAACTTGAGGGTGGTCCTGTCCTGAATGCTCATAGTCCGATCTCGATGGTCTGGTTGGAAAGGCTGGCGCCGAAGCGGGCCAGGATCCGGTTGCTGCCCCCGAGGCAGAGCTCGACCTGCCGCGCCCACAGGAAGTAACGGTGGATCGGCGCGTCGAGGTCGGCGCCGGCGCCGCCGTGCAGGTGCTGGCAGGCGTGACCGACCCGGTGCCCCGCCTCGCAGGCCCACCACGCGACCGAAGCCACCGCGGCTTCCGCAGGAAGGCTCTCGGACATGCGCCACGCTGCCTGCCACGCCGTGGATCGCAGGGCCTCGACGTCGATGTAGGCGTCGGCTGCGCGGTGCGCTACGGCCTGGAAGCCCGCGACCGGCTTGCCGAACTGCTTGCGCTCGACCGTGTGCGCGGCGGTGCGGCGCAGCGCGTCCGACAGCACGCCGAGCTGCATGAAGCCGAGCGCCGTCGCGGCGCGCGTGCCGATCCACTCGGCGATGCAGGCGCCCTCGCCCGGCTTGCCGAGCAGGTCCGCGGACGCCACTTTCACGCCCGTGAATGCCAGCGTATCGACCGGTTCATGGTTGGTGCCGCGCTGGCGCTCGCGCTCCAGGCCCGCGGCTTTGGCCGGCACCAGGAACACGTGCATCGCGCCGTCATCGCCTTGCGCCGGCACCACGATCGCCGCGGCTTCCAGGCTGTATGGCACCCGGTCCAGCGTGCCGTCCAGACGCCAGCCCGCACCGTCCGCGCTCGCGCGCGGCAGCCGGTCGGCATGTCCTCCGACCTCCGGACAGCACAGGGCGCCGCTCAGCAGCAGTTCGCCGCGCGCCACGCCCGGGAGCCACTGTGTGCGCTGTGCCTCGCTGCCGAATGCCGCGATCGGCAGCGCGCCCAGCACCACGGTGGCCAGCAGCGGCAGCGCCGCGACGTGCCGGCCCTGCTCCTCGAACACCGCGCACAGCTCGGTGAAGCCCAGTCCACTGCCGCCGTGTTCCTCGGCCAGCGCGACCCCGATCAGGCCCGCCTCGGCGAGCAATTTCCACAAGCCGGTGTGGTAGGCGATCTCGTGGCGGTCGAAGCGCTTGAGCGCCTCGTCGCCGGCCTGGTCGGCGAAGATCTGTGCCGCCAGGTCCTGGATCGATTGCGATTCTTCGGAACGCGTGAAATCCATGTTCGACCTCCCTTATTTCACGACGCGGAACAGCGGCAGCGTGCAGCCTTCCTCGACTTCGCGGAACACCACCTCGACCGCGGCGCCGATCTGCACCTCGTCCGGGTGCGTGTCGATGACCTGGCTCACCAGGCGCGTGCCTTCCTCGAGCTCGACCAGCAGGATCGTGTTCGGGTAATCGAAGGGCGGGATCTGCGGATGGTGCATCACGACGAAGCTGTAGATCGTGCCCTTGCCGGAACTGCTCACGGTGTCCCACTCGAGCGACTGGCACGAGGGACACATCGGCCCCGGCGGGTGGCGCAGCGTGTTGCAGGCCTTGCAGCGCTGTATCAGCAGCTGGCCCTGGCGCACGCCTTCCCAGAAGAACTTCGTGTCGTGGTTCTCGATCGGGCGAAAACGCTTGATCTTCGCCGGCTTCGCGGCTTCGCCCGCGGGAGCCGCTTCCTGCGCACGGTCCGGCGCGCGGTAGAGGAACACGCGAAAACGCATGTCGCCGACCTTCTCGCCGTTCTGGTCGAAGAACTCCTCGAGTTCGGTCACGAAATAGCCGGTGCCGAGCGCAGTGGTCTTCTGCGGCGAGATCGACTCGATGCTCGAGGTGTGGTGCAGCTTGTCGCCCGGCTTCACGTAGCGGTAGTAGTTCTGCTCGCAGTTCACCGCAACCACGGCCGGGAAGCCGATCGTCTTCAGGTACTCGAACACCTCGAAGGGCTCGCGGCTGTCCGAGCCGGGAGCCCACTTGCCACCGACGCCGCGCATGGTCCAGACCTGCAGCATCGTCGGCGGCGCCACGAGCCCGCCGTGCACCGACTGCGCCGCGAACGCCGGGTCGATGTAGACCGGGTTCTCGTCGCCCAGCGCCTCGCACAGCTGCCGGATCATCGGCGCGTTCACCTCGTCCCAGCTGTTGTAGGGACCGCAGGGCGGGCGGCCCACGTAGCTCTGAATCGTCTCGTCTGTCTCGCTCACGACAATGCATCCTCCCGGTATGGGGTTGTTTGCTTCAAATCCTGCCCGGCACCCCGGCGCTGCGCCGCAGGTGTGTTACCAGTGCGGCATGCTTCAACCGCTCCGCAGGCGGGTTCTCGAGGAACAGGGCGCGATAGAACATGACCGAGATCCACTCCGTCATTTCCTCTTCGTCCAGTTCCATCTCGCGCAGCGCCGGAGCGCGCACGATGTAATACTCCGACAGCAGATGCTCGCCCATGCCGGCCAGCATCGTCGTCACGAGATGCGCCTGCGCGCCGGACAGTCCCGCGTCCGGGAACAGCCGTGGCAGCGCACGCACGAACAGCTCGAGGCGGCGATGGTAGCTGGCGCGCCACAATTCGCCGAACTCCGGCTGTTCGTCGCCCATCTGCACCATGCAGCGCATGATGCCCGGATTGCGCGCGTAGCTATGAACCACGGCGCCGTTGTGCGCATGCATGCGCGCGTACCAGTCGCCCTTGGCGACGCCGCGCTCGATGTCCTCGATCGCCTCGAAACGTTGCATGAAATCCTGCAACACCTCGATCGTGAGGGTCTTCAGATCGGGGAAGTAATGGTAGAAAAGGCCCGAGGCCACACCCGCCTCGCGCGTGACGTCCACCACCCGCATCTGCCGGTACCCGACGCGCTCCAGCACCCGCGCCGCGGCCTCTTTCAGCCGCGCCCGCGCCTGCTCGCCACGCGCACTGCGCGCGGGCCGCAAAGCCGGGGCATTACCGCCCCCGGCCTCGACGACGACCGGCTGCTTGCGCGCCCTCGGGCTGCCCATTCACACTCCCCTGCCAGCGCTTTCGCACATTGTTATTGAAATTGAATCCAGTTTCAATATCATAGCCTCCAGATTCAACCCGGAACCCGGAGCCGCCATGTACATCGACTACACGGAATCGCAAAAAGCCCTGCGTCGCGAACTGCGCGCCTACTTCAACGCGCTGATGACGCCGGAGCTGCGTGAAGGGACCCGCGGCAACGAGGGCGGCGATGCGTACAAGCAGGTGATCCGCCAGCTTGGCAAGGACGGCTGGCTCGCGCTCGGTTGGCCCCGGGAATATGGCGGCCAGGGGCGCAAGTATTCCGAGCAGCTGGTGTTCTTCGAGGAGGCACAGCTCGCCGAGGTGCCCCTGCCCTTCGTCACCATCAGCACGGTCGCGCCGGCGCTGATCGCGCTCGGTTCCGAGGAGCACAAACGCTTCTTCCTGCCGAAAATCGCCGCGGGTGAGTTGCACTTCGCGATCGGCTACACCGAACCGGGCGCCGGTACCGACCTTGCCGCGCTGAAGACCAGCGCGGTGCGCGACGGCGACGAGTACGTGATCAACGGCGGCAAGATCTGGACCAGCAGCGCCGAGGCGGCCGACTACATCTGGCTCGCAGCGCGCACCGACCCGGACGCGAAGCCCCAGCACAGGGGCATCACGATCTTCATGGTCGATGCGAAGCAACCGGGCTTCAGCTTCACGCCGCTGTACACGGTGGGCGGCGTGCGCTCCAACGCCAGCTACTACGACAACGTGCGCGTGCCGGCCTCGATGATCGTGGGCCAACTCAACGGCGGCTGGAAGGCGATCACCTCGCAACTGAACCACGAGCGCGTGGGGCTGGCCGCGATCGGCGTGCAGGGCTGGGGCCTGTTGCAGCGCGTCCTGGCGTGGGCGCAGAGCACCGAGGCGGCAGACGGCAAGCGCATCGCCGACCTGCCTTGGGTGCAGTCCTCGCTGGCCGAGGTCTATGCGCGCATGGAAGCGATGCGCCTGATGAACTGGCGCATGGCCTGGCAACTCGACACCGGCGAGCCGGATCCGGCCTTCTCCTCCGCGATCAAGGCCTACAGCACCGAGTGCCTGATTGCGGTCGACAAGCTGATGCTGAACGTGACCGGCATGGCCGGCGGCCTGCGCCGCGGCTCGCCAGGCGCCGCGCTGAACGGCGACCTCGAGGAGCACTACCGCAAGTGCCAGATCAACACCTTCGGCGGCGGTATCGCAGAGGTGATGCGCGACCTGATCGCGCAGTTCGGCCTCGGCATGTCAGCTTACAGCCGGCGCTGACCCTCTGTTGCGAGACCGGATCCAGGGGGCCGTCAGGTTGCGAGCGAGCGGCCTGACGCGTCGCTGGCTGCGCT
>JAKJFB010000101.1 GCA_022705125.1 Pseudomonadota bacterium | reverse complement strand
CCTGAGGTCGGCGAGCGCGAGCTCGCCGACGGTGCGCCGGCCGCCGTCCTTGTTCAGTCCGCCGGCGTAGACGATCACGCTGAGATCGACGTTCGGCTTCAGCCCGATATCGAGCCGGTAGCTGTGGCGCCCGCGGATCCGGCCCCAGTAGTACATGTTGTCCGGGTTGTCGCCGCCGGACTTCAGCGTGGGATCCTGGTACAGCAGCGACGGCGCGGCCGGCGTGCCGTTCTCGAGAATCATCCCGAGACCCATGCGCGCCAGCCGCGTGAGGTAGCGGTAGCCCTCGGCGATGTCGCGCTCGCGATCGATCGAATCGACGGCCTGTACGAAACGTCCGGCCGCCTTCAGCCGGTCACAGAAGTCCTCCCACGCCTTGCCGCTCAGCAGCGCCTCGGCCAGTGCCTCGCGCGCCGCGCCCTGCTCCAGATCCTGTTGCTGCTGCATCCGCGAGCCTCCTGGCATCAGGCGGCGCAGAGACGCGCCAGCAGCGCGGCGTCGAGCGGCGCATACGTTTCGCGCTCGCGGTCGAGGCCGTAGAGCGGATCGCTGATCAGTCCCGTATCGAAGCCCTCCTCGCGCAGCCGCACCTTGCGCAGCTTGAAGTTCGCCGTCACGTCGGCCTGTGACAGCACGCGAACGAACATCGGTTGCGCATAGACCGGGAGCGTCCGCGTGACGCAGTGGTAGAAAGCTTGCGGGTCGAAGGCGTGCCCCGGCTTCAGCGCGAGCGCCGCCATGCACGCGCGCCCCTCGTGGCCCGGCACCTTCACGCCGTAGATGTTGGTGCTTTCCGCGTCGGCGTAGATCGAGAGCTGCTGAGCGACCTCGGTGGTGGACACGTTCTCGCCCTTCCAGCGGAACGTGTCGCCGATGCGGTCCACGAAGTAGAAGTAGCCGTCCTCGTCGAAGCGGAACAGGTCGCCCGAGCGCCACCAGGCGTCGCCCGGCTCGAACACGTCCTGGAGAATCTTCGCGGCGGTATCGGTCGCGGTGGTATAGCCCTCGAAGGGTGCGACGATCTCGCCGTTGCCACGCCGGATCTGCCCGTAGAGCTCGCCGACCTCGCCGGGCTTGCACAGGATGTAGCGACCCCCGGCGTCGCGCATCAGCTCGTCGCTGCCCTGGTCATAGCGCAGCATGCGGATGTGGCTGCGCTCCGGGAACGGGATGCGCCCGCAGCTGCCGGGCTTCTGGTCGAAGTTCGTCATGTTGGCATTCGATTCGGTCGCGCCCCAGCCTTCGTAGACGAGCACACGCTCGCCGAAGCGCTGCTTGAAGCGCTGCCACACGTCGATGCCGATGCCCGAGCCCATGATCATGCGCAGGCTGTGGTCCTTCTCCTCCGGCACGGACGGCACGTTGGTCAGGTAGCGCACCACCTCACCGACGTACTGGAACACCGTAACGCGCCAGGCCTGCACATCCGCCCAGAATCGCGAAACGCTGAAGCGGCGCCGGATCAGCACGCTGCCACCGGACTGCAGCGCGGTGCTGTAGAGCGACATCAGCGCCGCGCCGTGGAACAACGGCAGCGCGCAATAGAACACGTCGTTCTCGTCGAGCGGCATGACGCTCATCCAGCCGGTGCCAACCGAGAGAAAGCGGCCGTGGCTGATCAGCGCCGCCTTCGGCAGGCCCGTGGTACCCGAGGTGAAGATGTAGAAGCACGGCCTGCGGTTATCCATGCCAGCGCGCAGCGCCCTGAAATCCTCCACATCGATGCCGGCGATATCGACCGCCTCCAGGTCGACGGCGCGCGGATGGCGCCGCGCCTGCGGCGTCGCCGCATCGTTGACGCGCACGATCGTGAGGGCTTCCCGCGGCAGGCCCTCGGTGGCACAGAGCTGCTCCATGCATTCGTCGCCGATGAACAGCACTTTCGCCTGCGTGGCGCGCACGGCGTGGGCGAGCGCCACGCCCTGCGCGCTGGTGTTGATCAGCCCCGCGATCACGCCGATGCGCGCAAGACCGAGCCAGGCATAGAAGAACTCGGGGCGGTTCTCGATCATCACCGCGCCGACGTCGCCCGGTAGCAGTCCGCTCGCCAGCGCCACGCGCCCGTAATGTGCCGAGCGCTGTTCGAGCTCGGTCCACGTGATGCGTTCCCCCTCGTAGGCCAGCGCCGTGCGCGCGGCGAGGCGACCGGCCTGCTGCTCGAAGCAGTCCGGCACCAGGAAATCCGTGCGCATCATCATGGCGCCAGCGGCAGCGCGGTGGGCGTCGATGATGGCCTGGGTCTGCTCTCGCGGAATGTACACCGGTGTTCTCCGTTTTCGTCAGGTCGGGTCGTTGCAGCACACAATGCGCCGCGCTTCAGGGCGCCATCATCGCATCGGGCACGCGCCTCAGCGACCCAGTCCCACCCAGTGGCGGAAATTGCGCCCGGCAATGAACCACGCAAAGAAACACTGGATATTCAATCGCTTGCAAGAGCACCGAGGATTCCGCGTTGGCGCGCAGCCGGGCTTGCTCGCTTTTTGCCCTATACTCCCCGCCGCCATGTCCAGCGATACCCGTCCCCCCATCGTCCGGCGCAGCGCGCGCACAGGTCGCACGCAGTCGCCACTGCGTCGGCGTCCCCCGCGTCAGCAACGCTCGCGCATGACCCTCGCGGCGATTCACGAGGCGGCGCTGAGGATCCTGGACAGCGAGGGCGAGGACGCCTTCAACACCAACCGCATCGCGGCGGTGGCCGGGATCAGCGTCGGCACGCTGTACAGGTACTTCCCGAACAAGGAAGCCATCATCGACAGCCTGTGCAGCGAGCTGCTGCACGGCAGCCTGGCCGAGATGAGCACGATCAGCGAGCGCTCGATAGAACTGGCACGCCAGTCGCTAGAGGCCGTGATCGAGCAGATCGTCGAGGTCGAGATTGCCCGCCACCGCAGGATACTCGCGCTGCTGAAGAGCTATTACCGCGACATCCACTGGCACTACGACTACGAGCACCACGTGGTCAGCAATCTGCCCGAGCGCATGCACACGGCCGAATGGCTGCAGAAGGTGCTCGGCAAGTACCGCCATGAGCTCGTGGTCACCGACATCGCGCTCGCCGCGCGGCTGGTGGTGCACCTGATCGAGGGCACGATCCACTCCGCGCTCTCGCGCGACCCCGCACTGGTGCAGCAGGATGCCCTCGCCGGCGAACTGGGCACCGCCGTGCTGCGCTACCTCAAACCGGCACAGCCCGATCCGGGCTTGACACCGGACCATTAACTTATGCGTAATATATGTGTCAAACCGGCACAACACCACAGGATCGCCCCATGGACATCGAACGCGCCAGGATTTTCCGCCCGGTCGCCGAACCGCGCATCGTCGAGAACGCCTACACCGAGGACCAGCACCGCCGCCTGCTGGACGTGGTGCGCCGCCACGGCCCGTGGACGCTGATCCTCTCGCAGCACTTCAAGTCCGCCGAGGAACTGATCGCCACCACGGCGGGCATGGTGCCCGAGGGCGTGACGCCGACGCTGGACATGTTCCTCAGCCCGGTGTTCCGCGGCTACTTCAGCTACGGTGGCGTGTGCATCCGGCCCGAGATCGAGGACTGCTTCTACAACACGAAATTCCTCGCGCTGGTGCGCGACTACTGGAAGGCTGAATACGCCGAACCCGAGGGCATGCTGTTCAACATCCAGGGGCCCTGCTCCGGCGCCGGTGCGCCGCACGTCGATGCCACGCGCTTTCGTGGCATGGGCCTCGACAACACGCCGATCTGGCTGATGAACACGATGGCCAAATCGGGCCTGTTCAAGCGCTGGCAGGCGCGCAAGGCCCAGGTCGTGACCTGGTACTACCGCGGCAGCGTGGGCGGCGGCTTCGTGTACTGGCCGGACGGCCCGCACACGCAACCGCGCGTGCTCGAGGCCCCGATGTGGGGCCGCGCCGCGGTGGTCGAGAACGAGATGATGTTCCACACCGCGCAGACCAACGGCCCGGCCGCGATGCGCAAGCCCGCGGGCCTCGCGCTGAACTCCGTGATGGAGGCAGACCCGGAGGTAGCGGGTGGCTGGCGCATCAGCACCGACGGCACGGTGATCCAGCAGATCCCGGAACAGGAGTTCCGCTTCCTGGTGCACTGGGGCGCCAACGTCTACATGGACCTCGAGGAACTGAAGGTCACGCGCGACCACACCGACGACCTCACGCACGAGATGGCCTTCGACATCCTGATCAGTGACCTGCGCGCGCGCGGCGAGCAGTTCGAGATGCCCACCGACCCGATGACGGACAAGGCCTTCATCGGGCTGCTGACGCGCGTCTACGACGTGGGCCTGCCGCTGCATTTCCCGCCGGAGCCGGACGAAGCGCAGGCCGCCTGACGCAAACGACCTGATCCGGATCCGGATACCCGCGATGAGGCCTGCCGCGAACAGTCCGGCAGGCGTCTCGACGCGCGTGCCCGTTCGTACGGAATGCACGCTGCGCTGAACAACTGAATGAAGGAGTCGCGGGAATGAGCGAAAGAAGAATTGCCGGGCGTGCCGCGCTGGTCACCGGCGCGGGCGACGGCATCGGGCTGGCGATGGCGCGGCGATTCGCGGCCGAGGGCGCGGGCGTGCTGATCGCCGAATTCGACGACGCGAAGGGCGAGGCGGCGGCCGCGGCGATCCGGGACGCGGGCGGGAACGCGCTGTTCCGGCATTGCGACGTCACGCGCAAGGACGAGGTCGAGGCAGCAATTGCGGCTTGCGTCGAGCACTTCGGCGGAATCGACATCCTCGTCAACAACGCCTACCGGGGCCCTGGCCTGGCGAGGATCGAGAACAAGTCCGACGAGGTGTTCGACCAGGGACTGGCGATCAATTTCTGGGCCGGCAAGTGGTCGATGATGGCGGCGTTCCCGCACATGCGCCGCAAGCAATGGGGGCGAATCATCAATATCTGCTCGCTGAACGGCGTGAACGCCCACATGGGTACGGCGGAATACAACATCGGCAAGGAGGCCCTGCGCACGCTGACGCGCAGTGCCGCGCGCGAATGGGCGCAGTACGGCATCTGCGCCAACGTGATCTGCCCCGGCGCAGCCACCTCGTCCTACAAGCAGTTCAGGGCCATGCAGCCGGAAATGGCCGATGCCATCGCCGCGGCGAACCCGATGCGCCGGATGGGCGACCCGGACCGCGACATCGCCGGCGTGGCCTTGTTCCTGGCCAGCGACGACGCCTGCTACCTGACCGGCAACACGCTGTACGTCGATGGTGGCGGCCACATCAACGGGGTGGCATGGGCGCCCGAACTGCCGGATTGAATGCGATGAGCGACAAGCGCGTCGCGGTGGTGACCGGCGCCAGGAGAGGCATCGGCAAGGCGGCGGCGCTGGCGCTCGCCGCAGCCGGTTTCCGCGTTGCGGTTACGAGCAGCAATCCGGGCTTGCCCGTCGCTGGAGCGCGGCCCGCAGCCGGCCTGTCGTCCACCGTCGATGCAATCACGAGCGCGGGAGGAGAAGCGCTGGCGCTGCCGATGGACCTGCTCGATCGCGCCAGCATCGAGCGCGTGGTCGACACCGTGATCGCACAGTGGGGCCACATCGACGTGCTCGTGAACAACGCGATCTACCAGGGCGAAAAGCTGCAGCGCACCGTGATGGACAGCGATCCCGACATGCTGGAGCGCGTGTTCCTCGGACAGGTGGTGAACACCACCTGTCTCACGCAGCGCGTCATCGCTGCGGCGCTCGACCGGCACCCCGTCACGGTGATCAACGTAGGGTCCGCGGGCGGTCGCTTCGATGACGCACAACCGCACCCGGCGGGCCAGGCCGGCACCTCCTTCGTCTACGCGGCCAGCAAGGCCGCGCTCCACAAGCTGGCGCCCGCGCTGCACACGGAGCTCGCGCACGCAGGCGTGACCGCCTTCACCCTGAATCCCGGCGTGGTGCAAACCGAAGCGCTCGCGGAATTCGTCGGCTCCGTCGCGGGTGCAAGCCCGGTGGAGATGCCCGCGCGCGTGATCGCCTGGCTGGCCACCGCACCCGAGGCTGCGACGCTCTCAGGCACCTACCAGGACGCCGTCGCATTGCACGCGCGCTACTGCTGTACCGGCGGCTGAGCAGGGCAGGAACCGGGAGAGGCGCAGGCGGCCTGATCCGCGCAGGTTCCACCGCGCGCCGGGCTATCGCCAGCAGACCCGAATCTTCGTACCATCCGCGCCTGCACAACGGGGTGGAAATGCGGGTGGATGCGATAGCGCTCTTCGTCAGGGCCGTCGACGCGCTGAACGACCGGATCGGTCGCGCGGCCGCGTGGCTGACGCTCGGCTGCGTGCTCACCTGCTTCGCGGTGGTGCTGCTGCGCTACGCCTTCGGCCTCGGCTACCCGTGGATGCAGGAGCTCTACGTGTGGCAGCACGCGGTCGTGTTCATGGCCGGCGCGGGCTACACATTCCTGCACGGCGGGCACGTCAACGTCGACGTGCTCTACGGGCGCCTCGACGCGCGCCGCCGCGCGTGGATCGACATCCTCGGCACCCTGTTCCTGCTCTTCCCCTGGCTTGGCGTGCTGATGTTGACCTCCACGCACTTCGTGCTCTCGTCCTGGAGCATCCGCGAGGCTTCCGGCACCGCCAACGGCATGCCCGGCGTGTTCCTGCTGAAATCGCTGCTGTGGGTGTTCTGCGCACTGGTCTTCGCCCAGGGGCTGGCGCTGATCGCGCGGCGCGGCCTGTTCCTGGCCGGGCGCCCGCTCCACGAGCACGACGAGGAGCCCGTCACCGATGAGCGCATCTGAGCCACGCGTACGGCAGGGCAATCAATGAGCACCGTCCTGGTCGGCGAACTGCTGTCGGTCGCGATGTTCCTCGCCACGATCGCGGCGGTGATGGCCGGCTACCCGGTGGCCTTCACGCTGGCCGGCGTCGGGTTGATGTTCGCGACGCTGGGACTGGCTTTCGAGGTCTTCGACCTGGCGCTGCTCTCGGCACTCGCCGGCCGCTACTTCGGCACCATGACCAACGAGACGCTGGTGGCCGTGCCGCTGTTCGTGTTCATGGGCGTGATGCTCGAACGCTCGAAGATCGCCGAGGCCCTGCTCACCACGATGGGCGAGCTGTTCGGGAGCCTGCGCGGCGGGCTCGGCTATTCGGTGGTGATCGTCGGCGCCCTGCTCGCCGCCTCCACCGGCATCGTGGGCGCCACGGTGGTCACGATGGGGCTGCTCTCGCTGCCGGCGATGATGCGCGCGGGCTACGACCCCAAGCTCGCCTCGGGCACGATCTGCGCCGCCGGCACGCTGGGGCAGATCATCCCGCCCTCGACCGTGCTGATCTTCATCGGCGACATCCTGCAGGGCGCGAACCAGCAGGCGCAGCTCGCGCTCGGCAACATGGCGCCGGAACCGATCTCGGTGGGACAGCTCTTCGCCGGCGCGATGCTGCCCGGCCTGCTGCTGGTGGCCCTGTACCTCGCGTGGATCGTGTTCAAGGCCGTCACGGCGCCCGCATCCTGCCCGCCGCTCGCCATGAGCACGGAGCATCGTCGCGGACTGGGCCGTCGCGTGCTCGGTGCGCTGGCGCCGCCGCTCGCGCTGATCCTCGCCGTGCTGGGCTCGATACTCGCGGGCATCGCCACGCCCACCGAGTCGGCCTCGGTGGGCGCCGTTGGCGCGATGCTGCTGGCGGCCGCGAAACGCCAGCTGAACCTGGCGATGCTGCGCGAGGTCATGCGCAGCACGCTCACGATCAACTCGATGGTCTTCGTGATCCTGCTCGGCGCCAGCGTGTTCAGCCTGGTGTTCCGCGGCCTCGGCGGCGAGAACCTGGTGCACGAGGCGCTGGCGGCGCTGCCCGGCGGCGCCACCACGGCCGTGCTCGCCACCATGCTGGTGATCTTCCTGCTGGGTTTCTTCCTCGACACCTTCGAGATCATCTTCATCGTGGTGCCGATCGCGGCGCCGGCGCTGATCAAGCTGGGCGTGGACCCGATCTGGCTCGGCGTGATGATCGGGATGAACCTGCAGACCAGCTTCCTGACGCCACCCTTCGGCTTCGCGCTGTTCTACCTGCGCGGCGTGGCGGCAAAATTCGTCGCCACGCTCGACATCTACCGCGGGGCACTGCCCTTCGTCGGGTTGCAGCTGCTGGGACTGGCGCTGCTGTGGGTACTGCCGGGGCTGGCCACCGAGTTGCCCGCACGCCTGTTCGCGAGCCCCGAGCCCGCAGCGCTGCTCGCGCCCGCGTCGAGCGGCCTGCCGCAGGCGCCCGCCGGCTCGCCGGTGGCCGACGACTTCAGCGACCTGCTGGAACCGCCCTCCTCGGGCCGCAACCCACCGTGGATGGACGACTTTCGCGACCTGCTGTCGCCACCGTAGCTGCCACCCGGGGAACCGTGCACGAACTGCCCGGGGTCGCCGCAGGCGGGCGGTTCGTGCACGGTTTATCAGCGAAGACGGAACTCGAAGGGCAGCCGGCGCGCGTTCAGGAAGGCCTGCTCGCCGATGCGCGTCCACGGCATCACCTGTTCGCGGAAGGCCAGGAAGTCCTCGATGATGCGCTGCACGATGCGGTTCGGGGAACGGTCTGCCGCGTAGATTTCGTTCAGCACCTCGTTGGACTTCTCGCCGCAGGCGAGCAGCACCTCCTCGGGCAGCGCGCGCACGATCACGCCATGCTTCTGGACAAGGGTGCGCAGCGCCGGACCCGAGCGCGCGTTGAACTCGGCGAGCATGTCGGTGTAGGCCTGCGCGCAGGCTGCCTTCACGATGGACTGCAGCTCGGGCGTCAGCGTGCGCCACGCCGCCTCGTTGATCATCAGCTGCAGC
>JAKJFB010000100.1 GCA_022705125.1 Pseudomonadota bacterium | reverse complement strand
CAGGTGCAACCGGTCGCGCACGCCGAGCTTGAGGAAGATCGCGCTCAGGTGCGCCTTGACCGTGCGCTCCGTGATCATCAGTTCGCGCGCGATTTCCTTGTTGCTAGCGCCGCGGCTCACCGCCATTGCCACCTCGCGCTCGCGTGTCGACAGCGTGCTGAGCGGTCCCGCGACCACGGGTTTGCGCACATCCGATGACAGCGCAGAGGCTATGAGCCGTTGCAGCAGGTTGGGGCCGACCCACAAGCCGTGATTGCTGACCACCGTCTCGACCTGTCGCAGCATCGCAGCGCCCGCGTGCGAGTGGCAGTAGCCCACGGCTCCGCGTTCCATCAATGCGAGTGCCTGCTCGTCGGAGGGGGTGTCGGACAGCGCCACGATGCGCGCCGGCGCGAGCCGCGAGGCGCTGCTCCACAGCAACTCCCTGGCAGCGGCGTCGTCGTGCGGCAGGTGCAACCAGACAATGGTGTCGGTGTCCAGCCAGGGCTGGGCTTCAGCAGCACAAGCCAGGCACGGTGCCCCGGGGAAAGCCCCGGACCAGCGCTCCCGCACCTCGGGGTCGGTCGTGATCAGAAGGCTCTGCGTCATCGTTCGGTGAGTGCGTACTGCTTGGCGCGCAAGACGGGTTTCAGCAGGTAGCTTAGCACGCTTTTCCGGCCCGTCATGATGTCCACTTCGGCCACCATGCCGGGAATGATCGGCAGCTTGTCGCGCAGCATCGCCTTGTTCGTGCGCACGCGCACCAGGTAGAACGCGTTGCCTTCATCGTCGGTGATCGTGTCGGCGCCGATGCTCTCGACCTCGGCCTCGAGCCCGCCGTAGACCACGAAATCGTAGGCGGTGAATTTCACCAGCGCATGCTGGCCGGGGCTGAGAAAGGCAATGTCGCGCGGCGCGATTTTCGCTTCCAGCAGCAGCGTGTCATCGAGCGGCACGATCTCGACGATGTCGCGCCCCGGCAGCACCACGCCACCCTCGGTGTTGACCAGCAGCCGCTTGATGGTGCCGCGCACCGGCGAACGGACCTCGGCCTGCTTCACGCGGTCGGACAGGCCGACGCTGCCCTCTGCAAGGCTGTTGAGCGTTGCAGTGGCTTCCGCGAGTTCGTTGCGCTTGGCGTTGCGAAAGTCGAGCGTGACTTGCTCGACCTTGCGTTCGGACTCATCGATAGCCGCCCTGGCGCGGGTCATCTGCGCGGCGGACTGCTCGCGCTCGCCACGCAGGCGCGAGACGTCGCGCTTGAGACGCAGGATTTCCACCTCCGACACCGCGCCGGACGCGAGCAGGGGCTCGGTCTGGCTGAGTTCCTGCGCGGCCAGTTCGTAGTTTCGCGACGACTGCTGGTAGAACGCCGTGGTCTCCTGCAATTCCTGGCGGCGCTGGGCGAGCTGCTGCCTGGCGATGCCGGTCTGGCCTTCCAGCTCGGCGAGGCTCGACTGGTACAGGCGGGTTTCGGCCGCGGCGAGCTCGGGCGCCTCGGCGAGCACCTGCGGCGGCACGTCAAAGGGCTTGCCCTCGGCAAGCGCCGCCAGGCGAGCGGTCTTGGCGAGCAGTGACAGGCGCTGCACGCGGTTTTCGCCGAGCGCCGAGGCGAAGCGCGTGGCGTCGATGCGCACCAGCAGTTGGCCGGCATCGACGACCTGTCCTTCGCGCGCGTGGATCTCGGAAACAATGCCGCCATCGAGCGACTGCACGACCTGCAGCTGGCGTGAAGGGACCACCTTGGCCTCGCCCCGCGTGACCTCGTCGATGCGCGCAAGGGCGGCCCACAGGATGAGCAGCAGCACCACCAGTACGATGACGTGCAGCAGCGTGCGTGCGCGCAGGGGATCGCGCGCGAGGCGCGCGGCGTGTGCATCGGCGGCCCAGTCGACGCTGTCGATGGGGGTGGGGCGGTTCCAGCGCTCGAGCACCCGCTCGAGCCACGGTGAGCTGAGGGCGATCCAGCGCCGCGCCATGCGCCTGAGCGTATCGGCGATGCGCGATCCGCTCATACGCCCCTCCCGACGCGCCCCTGGCGCAGTGCCTCGACCACGCTCTCCTTCGGACCGTCAGCGACGATCCGGCCGTTGTCGGTGACGATGATGCGATCGACCATGTCGAGCAGCGAGGTGCGGTGGGTGACGATCACCACGGTGCGCTCGCGCGCGAATTCTCGCAGTTGCGCCTTCACCGCTTCCTCGCCCGAGTGGTCCATGGAACCGGTGGGTTCGTCGAGCAGCAGGATTGGCGGATCGTTGATCACCGCGCGCGCGATCGCGACACCCTCGCGCTGGCCGCCGGATAGCGATTCGCCACGCTCGCCGACGGGCATGTCGATGCCCTTCGGATGCTGGTTCACGAACTCGGCGATGTTGCCGATCTGCGTGGCGCGCACGATCGCGGCGTCCTCGATCTGCGGCGCCCCGATGGTGATGTTCTCGCGCAGCGTGCCGTAGAAGAGCATGACATCCTGCGGCACGTAGCCGATGTTGCGGCGCAACTCGCCGGGGTCCAGCTGGCGCAGATCGATGCCGTCGACCAGCACCGCACCGGAGCTCGGGCGGTAGAGACCGAGGATGAGTCGCAGCAGCGTGCTCTTGCCCGATCCGGTGCGACCGAGAATCGCAACCTTGTCGCCGGCGTTGATGCGCAGGCTCACGCCGCGCAGCGCATTCATGTCGGTTCCGGGGTAGGCGAAGCTGACGTCGCGAAACTCGATGTCGCCGCGAAAGGATTGGCGACTGAGAAAGTGGGCACCGCGCGGGCGCTCGACCGGGTTTTCCACGATCTGGTCGAGTGCCGCCAGCGAGGTGATCGCGTTGTGGTACTGCGTCATCAGGCCCGCCACCTGTCCCATCGGTGCCAGTGCGCGCGCGGCCAGCATCGAGCACGCGATGAGCCCGCCCATCGTGAGCTTGCCAGCCGATATCAGGTAGACGCCGATCACGATCGTGCACACCGAGGCGAGCTGCTGGGCGAGCATCGCGGCGTTCAGCGTGGAGTTCGCGAGCAGGCGCAACTGCGCGCCGCGATCGGCGAGGTACGCGGCGCTGCGCTCCCAGCGGCTCTGCATCACGCCCTCGGCGCCGAGCGCCTTGACCGACTCGAGTCCCACCAGGCTCTCGATCAACGTGGCATTGCGCATGGCGCCGGCCCGGTAGGTGGTCTCGGACAACTCGTGCATGCGCGCCCCGACCGTGACCGCGTATCCCACGACGAGCACCATCGCGGCCAGCACCGGCAGCAGCATAGGCCACGCGATCCAGCCGATCACGATGACGAATGTCAGGGCAAAGGGCAGATCGATGAACGCCGTGACCGTGGCGGAGGTGATGAAGTCGCGCGCCGATTCGAAGGATCGCAGGTTCGAGGCGAAGGAACCGACCGAGGCCGGGCGCTGCTCGAGGCGCATGCCGAGCACGCGCTCCATGATGTAGCCCGAAAGCTTCAGATCGATCCGCTTGCTGGCGAGATCAAGGAAATAGCCGCGCATCGAGCGCAACGTGAAATCGGCACCGAGCACGATGACGACGCCGGCCGCGAGCATCCACAGTGTCTCCGTCGCGCGGTTGGGGACCACGCGGTCGTAGACGTTCATCGTGAACAGCGGCAGCGCCAGCGCGAACAGGCTAATCATGGCGGCGGCGAGCAGCACATCGCGGTACAGCGCGCGATGCTCCAGCACGGCGCCCCAGAACCAGTGACGCTGCGCGCTGCCGCCGAGTTCGGGCGCGCGCTCGTCGAAGCCGTAGGCCACGCGCGCGAGGATCGCGTTGCCGAGGTAGCGCTCCCCGAGCGCTTGCGCCGTGATGCGGGTCTCGGTTCCGCCTGCCTCGACCACGCGCAGATGCCCGTCATCGCGCCCGAGCAGCACGCAGGCCTGGTCTTCGCGCAGCAGCAGTATCGCGGGAAACGCCTCGCCGCCGAGCGCCTCCGGGCTGCATTCGACGATGCGCGTCTCGAGCCCTGCGCGCTCGGCGGCGCGTTCGACCAGCGAAGGCACCATGCGGTTCTCGTGCAGAGGCAAACCGGCGGTCAGGCTCTCGCGCGAGACCTGCTTGCCGTGGAAGCGCGCCACGTAGACAAGGGCTTCGAGCAGGGGATCCCGTGAGGGCAGCTCGGAAGCGGGAAGTTGAGGCATCTGCGCTGGTGTCCGTGCGGTGTCGGCGCACCCATCGGCGCCGGTCGACTGCACAGTATAGTCGGCCTTATTCGCCCGCGCGGCGATGCAGGAAGGCCTGGAGCTTCTGCGTGTCCTCGGCGAACTTGCGGATGCCCTCGGCGAGCTTTTCCGTCGCCATCGCGTCCTCGTTCATCTGCCAGCGGAACGCCGCCTCGGTGGGCGCCGCCTTCGCCTCGCCGAGCTCCATCGCGGTGCGCGGATCGAGCATGCGCTGCAGTGGCGCGCTTGCCGCGGCGAGCTCGGCCATCAGCGCCGGCGCGATGGTCAGCAGGTCGCAGCCGGCCAGTGCGCGGATCTCGTCGCTGTTGCGAAAGCTCGCGCCCATAATCTGGGTGCGATAGCCGTTGCGCTTGAAATAATTGTAGATGCGCGTCACGGAGCGCACGCCCGGGTCCTCGGCGGCGGGGTAGGCATCGCGCCCCTCGTGCTTGCGGTACCAGTCGAGTATGCGTCCCACGAAGGGCGATATGAGGGTCACCCCGGCCTCGGCGCAGGCCGCGGCCTGGGCGAAGCTGAACAGCAGGGTCAGGTTGCAGTGAATGTCGCGCCGTTCGAGCTCTGCCGCGGCGCGGATGCCCTCCCAGGTCGAGGCGATCTTGATCAGCACGCGCTCGCGGCCGATGCCGGCGTCCTCGTACAGCGCGATCAGGCGTTCCGCGCGCGCGATCGTGGCGCCCGTGTCGAAGGACAGTCTTGCATCGACTTCAGTGGAGACGCGCCCGGGAATCAGCGCCAGGATCTCGCGGCCGAAATTGACCGCCAGCTTGTCCATGATGGCGTCGTCGCGCACGCCGGCATCGACGCGGGCGCCGAAGCCCAGCGCGTCGTCCAGCAGGTGGGCGTAGGCGGGCTTCTGCGCCGCCTGCAGCAGCAGCGAGGGATTGGTGGTGGTGTCGGTGGGTGCAAATTCCGCCAGCGATCCGATATCGCCGGTATCGGCGACGACGGTGGTGAAGGCGCGCAGTTGTTCGAGCTGGTTCATCGGGTCTCAACCTGTTGCGTGTGCTGCCGGTCACGCAGGATAGTGCAGCTTGCGCGTGCTTTCACGAATCCTCGAGGCTGTCACGCGACTCGGGGTCCACGTCGGGGCGTTCCTCGTCCTCCTCCTCGTCCTTGGCCGGCACCAGGGCGCGCGGCTCGTAGAGGTCCTCGGCGCTGGTCTCGATGCCGATGTGGAAGGCGGCGAACCCGGGCAGCACCACCTGGTCGACGGCCTTGCCGATCACGCGGCCGTCGTAGGGCGAGACGATATCGGCGCGCATGTTGGTGATCGGGTCGGTGACGCTGCCGAGCAGATCGCCCTCGGCTACCTGCTGTCCGAGTTCGGCCTTGCCGAACAGGATGCCGCCGGTTTCGGAGCGTACCCAGCGCGACTGGTAGTGCACCGCTACCGGGTTCCCCCAGACGCGCAGCTTGCGGTACATGCCGAGCTGGTCGATCAGCGCGAAGATGCCGCGCACCCCGTGCTCGACCTCATCGACCTGCAGGCGCATCGGTTCGCCCGCCTCCAGGGTGACGGCGGGAATGCCTCGTTCGACCGCCGCGCGGCGCAGGCTGCCCGCGGCACCGGGGCTGTGGATGATCGCGGTGGAGGTGAACGCTTCGGCGACGCGCACCACCTCCGGGCGACGCAGGTCACCGCGTATCTGCGGCAGGTTGCTGCGGTAGAAGGATCCGGTGTGCAGGTCGACCAGGATCGTGCAATGGGAAATGACCTGGTTGAAGAAGGAGTGCGCGATGCGCGAGGCCGAGCTGCCGCGCGGGTTGCCCGGGAAGTGCCGGTTCAGGTCGCGGCGGTCCGACAGGTAGCGCGAGGCACGCTTGAAGCCGATGAGATTCACGATCGGCACCCCGACCACGGTGCCGTGCAACTGCTGCGGATCGATGTCGTAGAGCACGCGGCGCACCATCTCGATGCCGTTCAGCTCATCGCCGTGTACCGCTGCCGTCAGGCACAGCACCGGGCCCTCGGCGGCCCCGTTCACCACCAGCACCGGCGTGGCCACCTCGATGCCATCGAAGGATTCGGCTGGCTGCCAGGCCAGGCGTGCCGAGGTGCCCGGGGCCACCTCGGCCTCGAGCATCACGAAGGGAGCGACGGGACTCTGGGGCAGATGCGCCACGTCGACATCGTCGATGCTGCGCATCGCCTCGTCCTGGGCCTGATCGGACCGGGTCTCGACGTCGCGGCGGAATTGCCTCGTGTAGGCCTCGCCCGGACGCTCCATCACCGGGGCGTCGAGGTCCACGTTGCGTGCGCGCCGCCGCGGCGGCGTGTCGGAAACTGTCGTTTCCGTCGCCGATGCGGGAGCATCAGGTACGGGAAGTGCCTCGTCCGCGGCGCGGGCGAAGCAGGCCGCTGCCAGTGCCAGCACGAGGCCGGCGGTGGCAGCGGCGGGGGCGCTCAGCCGCACTTCGAGTCGCCGCAATTCAGGCAGGTCATGCAGCCGTCCATCATGATCATGGCCTTGGTCATGCACTTGTTGCAGAGCTGCGCGCCAGCGGGGTACGGGCTGCGTTCCTGGGTGGCGGCCGGGGCGTTCACACTGCGCGCCTCGAACTGTGCCCGCTTCTCGTCCATGATCCGCTTCGCGTGCTCGGGGATCTCCGGCGCCTGGATCATCCCGATGTCCATCAGGTGCTTCTCGATGCACTCGCCGATCTCGGCCACCAGCGAAGGCATGAAACGGCCACCTTTCTTGAAGTAGCCACCCTTGGGGTCGAATACCGCCTTGAGCTCCTCTACGAGGAAGGTGCAGTCACCGCCCTTGCGGAACACGGCCGAGACCACGCGGGTCAGCGCCAGCACCCACTGGAAGTGGTCCATGTTCTTAGAGTTGATGAAGATCTCGTAGGGACGGCGCTGCTCGTGCGCCGTGCCCGGGTTCAGCACGATGTCGTTGATCGTGACGTACAGCGCGTGTTCCGAGAGCGGCGTCTTGAGCTTGTAGGTGGCGCCGGGCAGCGTCTCGGGGCGCGAGACGTTCTCGTTCATGCTCTCGATCGCGCGCTCGAGCTCCTCGGCCACGGCCGGTTTCTCCGGCACGGCCTCCAGGACCTTGTAGCCCACGATGCGCTTGGCAATCTTGACGGTCATGTTGCGGGTGCTCCTCAGAATTTACCGTAGTAGCCTTCTTTGATGGCCTCGAAGAGGTTCGCGGCGGTGTGCATCTCGCCGTCGTACTCCACTTCCTCGTTGCCTTTCAGTTCCACGGTGGTGCCGTCCTCGAGCTTGAACTGGTAGGTCGTCTTCTCGAGATCCTTTTCCTTGACCAGGACACCCTGGAAGGCTTCCGGGTTGAAGCGGAACGTGGTGCAGCCCTTCAGGCCGTTCTGGTAGGCGTAGAAATAAACGTCCTTGAAGTCCTCGAACGGGATGTCGGTCGGCACGTTGATGGTCTTGGAGATCGACGAGTCGATCCACTTCTGCGAGGCGGCCTGGATGTCGACGTGCTCCTTCGGGGCTATGTCCTCGCTGGTGAGGAAGTACTCCGGCAGCTGTTCATCGGGATCGCTCGAGTACGGCGTGGCGCGCGCGTTCACCAGCTCACGGTAGGCCAGCAGCTCGTAGGAGAACACGTCGATCTTCTCCTTGGATTTCTTGCCCTCGCGGATGACGTTGCGCGAGTACTGGTGCGCGAAACTCGGCTCGATGCCGTTCGAGGCGTTGTTGGCGAGCGACAGCGAGATCGTGCCGGTCGGTGCGATCGAGGAGTGGTGCGTGAAGCGGCAGCCCTCCTGGGCAAGTGCTTCCACCAGCTCCGGTTCCACCGAGGCGACGCGTTGCATGTAGCGGCTGTAGCGCGCGTGCAGGATACGTCCGGGCACGAGATCGCCGACCTTGAAGCCGTCACGCACCATTTCCGGGCGTTTTGCCAGCATTTCCGCCGTCACCGTGAACGCCTCGTTCATGATCGGCGCGGGTCCTTTCTCGCGCGCCAGCTCGAGCCCGGTGCGCCAGCCCGTCAGCGCGAGCTCGCGCGAGACGCGCTCGGTGAACTCCACCGCCTCGGTGCTGCCGTACTTCATGCGCAGCATCGTCAGGGTGGAGCCGAGGCCGAGGAAACCCATGCCGTGGCGGCGCTTGTTCTCGATCTCGTGGCGTTGCTGCTCGAGCGGCAGGCCGCTCATCTCCACCACGTTGTCGAGCATGCGCGTGAACACCGCCACCACCTCGCGGAAGGTGGTCCAGTCGAAGCGGGCATCCTCGCGAAACGGCGCCTGCACGAAGCGGGTGAGGTTGACCGAGCCGAGCAAGCACGCGCCATGCGGGGGCAAGGGCTGCTCGCCGCAGGGGTTGGTGGCGCGGATGTTTTCGCAGAACCAGTTGTTGTTCTGCTCGTTGACCTTGTCGATCAGGATGAAGCCCGGCTCGGCGAAGTCGTAGGTCGAGATCATGATGACGTTCCAGAGCTTGCGCGCCTTCACGCTCTTGTAGATCCGGCAGGCGACGCGCCCCTCGGCGTCGCTGACGTATCCCCGGGCGTGCGGGAAATGCCGCCAGATCACCTCGTCGCTGTTGCCGATGTCGTAGTCGCCGTCCTCGAGTTCCTTGGCCGAGATCGGAAAGGACAGGGGCCAGTCCTCGTCGCGCGCCACC